>JABFXT010000058.1 GCA_013361595.1 Nocardia sp.
GATCTGGACCTGTACCAACTGCGCCCCATCGACGCGCCGGATCTCCTGCTGGTGGTCCAGTTGCCGGCCGCGCGCCGAATCGGCGCCCGCCGACGAGCGGTCCGGCCGCGGACTCAGCGAACCCGGCCCGCCGCGCGCCTGCGGAGGTGATCATTCACCCGGGTCCTCGGCGTCGATCCGGAACTCCGGTGAGGTGCCGCTGATCGGCACCCGGTCGCTACCGGACTTCACGGCGTCGCCGAAGTACCGGATCCGGTAACTGCCGGGGGGTGTATCGGCGGGGCTGTGCCAGACGATGGTGACGTGTGAACTCGACGCGGGTCCCCGCGACCAGCTGAATGTGGTTTCCCAGTCGCCGTCGTCGGCGATCGTCCGCCAGCGCTCTCCGTCGCGCCGCTGCACCATGAGATACGTGCTGCCGCGATGTAGGTCGTGGTTGGGATAGGCACCGGCGAATTCCACGCTCACCTGCTCCCCCGCGCGGTACGCCGCGGCCGGCTCGCTCAGCACATCACCGAAGTCGTATCCGACCGGCGGAAAATCCGCCGGCGGTGTCGTTTTCGCGGGTTGTTGCGAATCCGCCAGATCAGGTGCCGGGGCCGTGGCGGGTACCGGGCTGCCGTCGCGCAACGCCGTCGCGAGCTGCGCCGCGATCTGCTGCAGGGCCGGCAGCTCCCATCGCCCGAAGAGGGTACTCGCGCCCTCGTAACGCTGCTCCTCGTACTCCTCGGGAGTCGTCACGTAGTGGATATAGGCGTTGCTGTATCCGGCGACCAGGACATTGGTCAGCTCGACGCCGAGGATCGCCGCCACCGTGCGCCGCAACCGCAGACCGGCGGTGATCGTCACCTCGCCGGGTATCCCCAGCAGATACAGCTCGCCGATCTGGACGAGTTGTACCGGAACGATTTCCTGCACGTAGGGCGCGAACCGGTTGAGCAGCCCGCCCGGAGCGACGATCGCCTTGGGCGCCTGCGCATCCCGCAGCGACGGCGCGAACCGGTACGCCAACCGTGACAGCAGATCCCAGCCCGGATTGCGACCTTCGCGGAAGGTCTTCCAGTGGGTCGGCCCGTCGAATGCGGCGCCGGCGAAAGCGGCCGCGCCCCCGGCCGGTCGTCCGGTGCGATGCTCGCGCTCGTCTCCGGTGAACTCCGCGGAGACGGTCACCGCGGACAGATCCACATGGATGCAGCGGTGATCGATGGACCCCGCCATTCGTGGCATATAGCCCGCGGCGAGTTTTGCGGCGACCTCGTACTGCCGCATGCCGAGAACCCTGGTGTTCTCGAATTCGTCGCCGGTGGGGCCGCTACCGGGGCTGCCGTCCAAGTTGGGCGACATATCACCGGAGTTGGTCTGCGCGAAGGCGGCGACGAAGTCCGGATCCGGGTCCACCAGATAGTTCACGCCTTCGACCACACGCTCCCAGTGATAGGCCGCGTAGCCTTTGTTGTCACCACTGACCAGGGTGTTCCGGTTCGTCATCGAGGTACCGTGCGTGGCGAACCAGTTGACGGCGGCGCACGGTTCGCCCGCGCGGTCGATGCGCAACAGGGTCGTCTGCGGATCGACGGCGTCGGGAAAGAACTCTCTTTCCTCTTGCGGGTTCCGGTCGAATGCCGCGCGCGAGCGGTTGACGCTGGCCTCGCGCAGTTCACCGTGTGCCAACCGCAGGGTCGCCGGTGCGAGATCCTCGTGCGCTCGCTCGACCGCCTCGATGATGCCGTCGACGATCGCCGCGAAGGTTCGGGGGCGGAACCCGCCCGCGCCGTTGTACAGCCGGTGGTGCGAATAGCCACCGGGTCCGCAATGGGTGTGGGTCGCGGTGAGCATCACATTGGATGCCGTGTAGGTGTCGCCGTAGCGCTGCGCCAGCCGGCGCAGCACCTCCTGCGTGATGCTGGAGAAGATCAGCGGGAGGTCGTTCACGATCAACAGCACGCGCCGATCGACGAGCGGGTCGGCGAAGACGAAAGCGCGGGAGCGCAGACGAAGGTGTATTCCGGTGGTCTTCTGATCGGCCCTGCCGTACCCGAGCATGCCGACCTCGGCCGGTTCTCCGGTGATGTCGGCAATGGCGCGCCCGACCAGATGGCGGTCGGGCGAGTAGTTCGTTTCCGGCATCGACCTCTTCTTCTGTCCTGTTGGAATCGAGCCGCGACAGCAGGTTCGGACGCGGTGCACTGACAAACTAGCAAGGACAAAGCCGGGATCGTATTGCGTGACGCCCGGTTTCGCCGGTCCGGCGGGCGGGCGCCGATCCGATCTGCAGTACCCGGACCGCGGATCCTCGGACGCTTTCCGCGCGTCGGAGTCCGAGGCGAACGCAGCGCATGCCGCGGGGCCGACCGATGCGCGCGGAGTACCACCGCCCCGGGACGCCGCTGTCCGAACCCGTTCCACTGTGGAGACCGAAGTGTGCGAATTCGCCCCGGGCCGAACATAAAATAGTCTCGCAACGATGCGGAAGTGGAGAACCGATGCCCTCGACAGGTGAACCGACGACAGACCGGGACGCGCCGGAATTCCGGCAGATCCAGGACGACGAGCGATTTCGCGACTGGTTACAGCTGCAACAGGATGCGGTCGAGGGCGATTTCGCCGGTACCGATGTCCCCGAACTCCACGACCACCTCTGGACCCGCGAAGGGCTGCGAATAGCGGAGCGGGAGATGCTGCGACGCTTCTCCGACTTCGACGAGATGGTCTCCGAGGAGCACTTCGACGTCGGTGTGCGGTTCGTCTACCTCATCGGTGAGACCTTCCGCCGGGCGCTGGAGGGAATCTGGGTCCTGTTGCCGCCGAATCCACCCGACCGCCCCGACCCCGTGTGTGTCATCGACTCGCCGATGTGGACGGCTTTCCACGACCCCGCGCATATGAGCGGACTTGCCTTCGACCGGCGGACCGGGCAGGAGATCTCCTGGATTTTCGACCGCACGGTGAAACGACATCGCAAATGGGTGGAGGCCGGCCGGCTCCCCCGCGGTGAGCGGTGACATCCGCTCGGTGATCGGTGACTCTCCCGCTGGTGGCTGCCGGGGACGGCGCCTCGGGAGGGCGCGAGCGGGACTGCGTGCCCGTGGCCGAGCACAGTGTTTCCGGGAGCGGCCACCGGCCTTCCCGGGATATCCCCGGAACCTATTCGCCCGGATCCCCGCCGGTGCGCTTACGTGACTCCAGAATTCCTTCGATGCCGAGCAGGAACGTCTCACAGACGGGGATCGGGTCGGTCAGACAACCGGCCGCCATAGCGCCGTCCCGCAACATCACGAAGTGACGGGCGGCGGGTTCCGGGTCGATTCCGTCGACTGCGGCGAGGATCTCGGTGACCGTGGCCAGGAACCACTGCCGATGCGCGAGAACGGCCTGATGGACCGGATGCTCGGGGTCGGGGTATTCGGCCACCGCGTTGAGGAACGCGCATCCGCGAAACCAGGGGCCGCGGATACCGTCGGCGATGGACTGCCCGACGGCCCGGACGACCTGGACGGCCGTCGGGTTCTCGCTGCGCGCGGCGGCGACCTGGGCGCGGATCGCCTTGTCGGCCTGTGTCAGGTAGGCGACCACGAGGTCGTCCTTGCCGGGAAAATGCCGGTAGAGGGTCGCCCGGGTCACCTGGGCGGCGGCGACGATGCGTTCGACGCCGACGGCATGGAGCCCCTCGGCGTAGAACAGTCCACTCGCGGTATCGAGTAGGCGCGCCCGCGCTTCCGACACTCCGGCTTCCTCCGATCTCGCTGATTCCCCCGCCGAATCTAGCAGAAAGAACGATCGGTATTGACAAACGCCGATATCGGCCACCAGACTCCAGGTAGACCGATCGTTCTTTCTTCCGGTTGTCCTAGCAACCGACCGCCTGAATCATCGAAAGAGAATCTGATGTCCAGCTCGCTCCACACCGGCACGGCCGGCACTGTCGCGGATACGACCGGCAGCGCCCGGGGGCTGCGGAACCTCTACTACGCGCGATTCGGATTCGCTGCCGTCTGGAGTGTCTCGGTAGCGCTGATCACCGATCCACTCGCCCC
>JABFXT010000464.1 GCA_013361595.1 Nocardia sp.
ATCGAGATCAACGCGGGCGCATGGTATCTGCGTGCCCTGCGGTCGGACGAGCGGATCGACGACCGGCCCGCCCTGGCCGCGGGCGGGATCACCGATCCGGATCATGTGGCCCGGCGGGCCGCGCAGTGGGCCGACGAATCCCATTTCTCCTGGGCGGTATGCGAACCGACCACCGCCGAACTGGTGGCCGAGATCGGCGTGACCCCGCGCCCGGACGGGACCGCCGCGATCGAGGGCTGGGCCCGTCCCGGCCACGGTGCGGCGCTGGCGGTGGCGGCGACGGCGGTTCGCCGGTTCGCCGCGGGCGCGCTGGGCCTGCGGCCCGACCCGGGCTGACGGTTTCGGGCGGGATCGGTCAGCGGAGGGCGGTGAGTACCCGGTCCAGTGCGGTCACCGCGGCGGTCAGTTCGTCGGGTTCCACAGTGAGCGGCGGCCGGAACCGGATGGCGCGTTCGCCGGTGCCGATCATCAGCACTCGTTCGCGCTCGCGCAGGGCGGTGAGCACCGCATCCCGGAAAGCGCTGTCGGGCAGTGTGACCGCGCACATGAGTCCCCGGCCGCGCGGTTCGGTGACCACGGAATGCCGGTCGGCGAGGTCGCGCAGCAGGTCCAGCAGCAGCCGGCCCAGTTCGGCGGCCCGGTCGACCAGTCCGTCCCGTTCGATCACTTCGAGAACGCGGGTCGCCCGCACCATATCGGCGAGATTGCCGCCCCAGGTCGAGTTCAGGCGTGAGGACACCGCGAACACATTGTCGCCGACCTCGTCCACCCGGCCACCGGCCATGATCCCGCACACCTGGGTCTTCTTCCCGAACGCCACCACATCCGGTGCCAGCCCGAGTTGCCGGTAGGCCCAGGTGCTTCCGGTCATTCCGACGCCGGTCTGTACTTCGTCGACGATGAACAGCGCGTCGTTGGCGTGGCACAGCTCTTGCACGGCCCGCAGGAATTGGGGCCGCATATGACGGTCGCCGCCCTCGCCCTGGATCGGTTCGGCGATGAAACAGGCTATGCCGCCGGGCCGGTCGGCGAATGCCCGGACGGCCTGGTCGAGCGCGCGCCGCTCCGCCGCTTCGATATCGATACCGGTTCCGAGGCAGGGTGTTTCGATCCGTGGCCAATCGAAGGCCGGGAACCGATCGGTTTTGACCGGGTCGGTATTGGTCAGCGACAGGGTGTATCCGCTGCGGCCGTGGAACGCGCCGGTCAGGTGCAGAACGCCGAGCCCGGTGCCGGGAGGTGTTGTGCGCCCGTTCATCTCGTTGTGCCGGCTCTTCCAGTCGAACGCGGTCTTGAGCGCGTTCTCCACCGCGAGGGCGCCGCCGTCGATGAAGAACAGGTGCGGCAGGCGGGGATCGCCCAGGACACGGACGAAGGTCTCCACGAAGCGCGCCATCTCGACCGTGTAGATATCGGAGTTGCTCGGCTTGTTCAATGCGGCCGTGAGCAATTCGGCGCGGAAGCCGGCGTCCTCGGCGAGCGCCGGATGGTTCATGCCCAGGGCGCTGGAGGCGAAGAAACCGAACATGTCGAGGTAGTCGGTGCCGTCGCGCGCGTCCACCAGATGGCGGCCGTGGGAAGCGCGTAGGTCGAGTACCAGATCGAAACCGTCGGTCAGCATATGGGCCGACAGCGTCTCGAACACGCGGGAAGCGGGGACGCGGCCGTTGGTTCTGCCACCGTCCGTGCCGGAGTGCTCCAGTTCGATGGTCACACTCCGACGGTACGGGACCCGACACCGGCTTGTCAGGAAGATTTTCTGACAAGTCCGTAACTAAAGGGAGTTGTTACGGTCTCGACTACTTTTCGTAGAATGTCTGCAGGATTATGGTGCTCCGGGTTCGGACATTGGCCGTCGCCCGGATCTGCTGCAGCAACTGTTCCAGATGCCGCGGTGAGGCCACCCGGACCAGCAGGACGTAGCTCTCGTCGCCCGCCACCGAATGGCAGGCCTCGATACCGGGCATGTTCTGCAGTGCCGCCGGGGCATCGTCGGGCTGGGAGGGATCGAGAGGAGTGATCGCCACAAATGCCGACAGCAGCTGCCCCAGGGCCTCGGGGTCGACGTTCGCGGTGTAACCACGGATCACGCCGCGCGCCTCGAGCCTGCGCACCCGTGACTGCACGGCGGATACCGAAAGACTCGCCTTCTCGGCCAGATTGGACAGGGTCGCCCGTCCATCGGCCATCAGTTCCCGGATCAGCAGGCGATCGATCTCGTCCAGGGATGGTTTTGCCGGTGTTTCCGCCATCAGCGAAGGCTAACGTAGCGGACACACCGCCGGAACCGTGTTGTGAACGTTCATTCTCCGGCCCTGCTCTTCGCACAGCGCATTTCGACCGGCCGACCCCGAGGAGTTCCCGATGACCGAGACCGATCGCGAGACCGTGACCGCCGGATACGCCGAGCGGATCGGCGCGGTGCTGCGCGTACTGGAGGTCGATCCGCCGGCCCCCGGGGAGATGCGCGTGCACTGCCCGATCGACGGTGAAGTGCTGATCGGATTGCGGCCCGATACACCCGCCGAGATCGATACCGCCGTCGCCGCGGCCGCCGCCGCGTTCGGCTCCTGGCGCCTGGTCCCGGCGCCGCGGCGGGCGGCCGTGGTGCGCGAACTGGCCGTCCTGCTGCGCCGTCATCAGGACGACCTCGCCGAACTGGTCACCCTGGAGGTGGGCAAGATTCCCGCCGAGGCGCGCGGCGAGGTCCAGGAGATGATCGATATCTGCGAATTCGCGGTCGGACTGTCCCGCCAGCTCTACGGCTACACGATGGCCTCGGAGCGACCCGGCCACCGGCTCATGGAGACCTGGCATCCGCTGGGGGTGGTCGGCGTGATCTCGGCTTTCAACTTCCCGGTCGCGGTCTGGTCCTGGAACACCGCGCTCGCCCTGGTGTGCGGCGACACGGTGGTGTGGAAGCCGTCGGATCGGACGCCGCTCACCGCGCTGGCCTGCCATACCCTGCTGCGGCGCGCGGCGGAGACGGTGGGCGCCGATCCGGGGATCCACCAGCTGATCCTGGGTGCGGCCGACGCCGGCGCCCGGCTGACCGACGACGAACGGGTCGCGTTGGTCAGCGCGACGGGTTCGGTGGCCATGGGGCGCGCGGTCGGCCCCCGCGTAGCCGCGCGGTTCGGCCGCTGCCTACTGGAATTGGGTGGGAACAACGCGGCCGTGGTCGGTCCGTCCGCCGATCTGGACCTGGCGGTGCGCGGCATCGTCTTCGCGGCGGTCGGTACCGCCGGACAACGATGCACCAGTCTGCGCCGGCTGATCGTGCACTCCTCGGTCGTCGACGAACTGCTCGACCGGCTGGTGCGCGCCTATCGGCAGCTGCGGGTGGGTAATCCGCTGGACCCCGGCGTCCAGGTGGGACCGCTGTGCGGGCCCGACGCCTGGGCCGGGATGTGGGACGCGCTGGCCCGGGCCCGCGGTGACGGGGGCGAAGTGTTGTGCGGTGGCGAGCGGGTCGAACCCGCGGGAGTGGGCCCCGGTGCGTTCTATGCCGACCCGGCGATCGTCCGGATGCCCGCCCAGACCGAGGTGGTGCGCGAGGAGACCTTCGCCCCCATCCTCTACGTCCTCACCTACGACGATTTCGATACGGCCCTGGCCCTGCACAACGGCGTCCCACAGGGACTCTCGTCGGCGATCTTCACCACCGACCAGCGGGAGGCCGAACGCTTCCTCGCCGCCGACGGCTCGGACTGCGGTATCGCCAATGTCAACATCGGCACCTCGGGAGCGGAGATCGGCGGTGCGTTCGGCGGCGAGAAACACACCGGCGGCGGCCGCGAATCGGGGTCGGACGCGTGGAAGGCCTATATGCGCCGCGCTACCAACACGATCAACTATTCCACCGAACTCCCGCTCGCTCAGGGCATCCGCTTCGACTGACCGAGACTCCGGCGACCATCGACCACGCACAAGTGCGCGCACGCCGCCCGGGCCGCCTTCGGCCCAGGTACGCGCAGGTCTTCCATCCCGAGCCGGTCCTCCTCGGTGGCGGGTCATGAGGGCCCGACCC
>JABFXT010000875.1 GCA_013361595.1 Nocardia sp.
CTGGACACCTATCTCGGCGAATACGGTATGCGCTGCGCCGGTGAGATCGACCTCACGCGCCCGCGCTGGAGCGAGCGTCCCGCCGCACTCGTGCCGACGATCCTGGGGAATATCGAGAACTTCGACGCGGGCGCGGCCGAACGGCGCTTCGCGGAGGGCCGGCACGAAGCCGGGCAGAAGCAAGAGGAATTGCTGACGCGGCTGCGTGCCCTGCCGGACGGGGACCGCAAGGCCGCCGAGACCGCGCGCATGATCGAGCAGCTCCGGGCTTTCTCGGGGTACCGGGAGTATCCGAAGTACGGCATGGTCAGCCGCTACTTCATCTACAAGCAGGCGCTGTTGCGCGAGAGCGAACGTCTCGTCGGTATCCGGGTGCTGCGCCGGCCCGACGATATCTTCTACCTGACCTTCGCCGAACTCGAGGAACTCGTGCGCACCGAGCGTGCCCGGGACGAACTCGTCCGGGAGCGACGAGACGCTTTCCGCTCGTATCGGGCACTCACACCGCCCCGGGTGCTCACCTCCGACGGCGAAGCCCTCACCGGAGTGTATCGGCGCGCGGACCTCCCCGACGGGGCATTGGCCGGGATGGCGGTATCCGCCGGGATCGTCGAGGGGCGGGCCCGGGTCGTCGCGGATATGGCGCGGGCCGATCTGGCACCGGGCGATATCCTGGTCACCGCCTACACCGATCCGAGCTGGACCCCCTTGTTCGTCGCGATCACCGGATTGGTCACCGAGGTGGGCGGATTGATGACCCACGGTGCGGTGATCGCCCGGGAGTACGGCCTGCCCGCCGTGGTGGGTGTCGAGAATGCCACCCGGCTGATCCGCGACGGGCAGCTGATCCGGGTGAACGGCACGGACGGCCATATCGAGATCCTGTCCCCGCCGGACCGGTGAGATCCGGGCGGCCCGGGCCTGTTCTCGGGCCCCGTCCACCGCCTGCCGACCGGCGCCGCCAGGACCGCTACTCGACCACCCGCAGGTCCGCGGTACCACGTTTCGGGAGGCGTTGTATCTCGACGTGGAAGTCTTTCCCGGCGGCGCCGCAGACGCCGATCCGCCGCACGGCCTCGTCCCCGATCCGGCTCTCGTCGTCCAGGTACATGACCAGTCCGAAGGCGGGAACCCGCACCAGGTACGAGGACCCGGTGGGAGCGACGGTGACCAGGTAGGTGGGTCCGTGCCGTCGGGCTTCATCGCCTCGCCGGGCAGATACCGGCCATCCGGGCTGATGCGCGTCCATGGACAACTCCTCGGCGCCGCAGGCAAGATTGGGTCTCATCAGTCTCTCCGAATAGTCTTAAAAGACATAGTGTCCACGCGGTGATTCTAAGCCTGATAAGTCGTTGTGGGAAGTCTGAAAGGACGGATGCGATCATGGAAATCGTGAGCGGCACGGATGAGCAATTCCGCGAGCAAGTCGCGGAGGCGATACGGCGAGCCCGGGGCCGGCGCCGGCTCTCCCAGCGGGATCTCGCGGTCGCCGTGGGCGTGCAACTCCGCCAGATCGGACGGTACGAAACCGGCGAGCAGTCACCGAGTCTCGAGATCGCGGTCAAGCTCGCCCGGGTACTCCAGGTCCCGATCGCCGAGATCGCGGGCATGACGCCCAGCGGAATCGATCTATCCGGTCGATGGTCGGCAGCATGGGAAACGCAACACGACGGAGTGAGCCGGGTCGAGGTCCATTCGCTGTCGGTCACCCAGCAGGGCGAGATCCTCAGCCTGGGCGCTCCCGAGCCGGGTGCCGGGAAGAACGGTTCCTTCCAATGGCAGGGCGAGGTCCGAATCTGGGATGGTGAATCCCTGGTGGGCTGGTACCGCGCGAGCGATGGACTCTTCGGCTCCAAGGGCACCCTCTACTTGGCCCTGCACCCGGATGGGCACCTCGCCTGGGGCGGCTGGTGGGGCCAGTCCTTCGACGGGCCGATGAACCGCGGCTGGGTCACTATGGCCCGCGACGAGGATCAGGCCGCCCATGCCATCGACAAGCTCATCGAAACCGGCGGCGCCTGGTCTCCGCGAGCCGCCGGCTGACGGACCGGCCACACCACCCCGCGCTCTCCCCGCCCTCGCCGGACCGGCCCGGCGACGACGTCGGCAGCCGCCGCCCGTCCCGCGTCAGACGCGCTCTTGGGACCGCGTCCGCACGCGCAGCGCGATCGGCTTCTGGGTTTCGGCGAAGAAATCGTTGCCCTTGTCGTCCACCACGATGAACGCCGGGAAATCCTCGACCTCGATCTTCCACACCGCCTCCATACCCAGTTCCGGGTATTCGAGGACCTCGACCGATTTGATGCAGTCCAGCGCGAGCCGGGCGGCCGGGCCGCCGATGGAGCCGAGGTAGAACCCGCCGTGTTCCTTGCACGCCTTGGTGACCTGGGCGGAGCGGTTGCCCTTGGCCAACATCACGAACGAGCCGCCGGCCGCTTGGAACTGGTCGACATAGGAGTCCATCCGGCCCGCGGTGGTGGGGCCGAAGGAACCCGAGGCGTAGCCGTCCGGGGTTTTGGCCGGTCCGGCGTAGTAGACGGCCATATCGCGCAGGTACTGCGGCATCTCCTCGCCCGCGTCCAAGCGTTCCTTGATCTTGGCGTGCGCGATGTCGCGGGCCACCACCAACGGGCCCGACAGCGAGAGCCGGGTCTTCACCGGATATTTGGAAAGTTCCGCACGGATCTCGTCCATCGGCCGGTTCAGGTCGACCTTCACCACATCGCCACCGAGGATGGCGTCGGTCTGCTCGGGCAGATACTGCGCGGGTTCGCGTTCGAGCTGCTCCAGGAACACCCCCTCGGGGGTGATCTTGGCCAGGGCCTGCCGGTCGGCGGAGCAGGAGACCGCGAGTGCCACCGGGCAGCTCGCACCGTGCCGGGGCAACCGCACCACCCGGACGTCGTGGCAGAAGTACTTACCGCCGAACTGGGCGCCGATCCCGAAGGACTGGGTCAGTGCGAAGACTTCCTGCTCGAGTTCGAGATCGCGGAAGGCGTGCCCGGCCATCGAGCCCTCGGTGGGCAGATTGTCCAGATAGTGCGCCGACGCGTATTTGGCTGTCTTGAGCGCGAATTCGGCGCTGGTGCCACCGATGACCACGGCGAGGTGGTACGGCGGGCAGGCCGCGGTACCCAGCGAACGGATCTTCTCGTCCAGGAACTCGAGCATCCGCGTGGGGTTCAGGATCGCCTTGGTCTCCTGGTACAGGAACGACTTGTTGGCCGAACCGCCACCCTTGGCCATGTACAGGAACTTATAGGCCGGCTTCGCGGGATCGCCGGGCGCGGAGTACAGCTCGACCTGCGCGGGCAGGTTGGACCCGGTGTTCTTCTCGTCCCACATGGTGATGGGCGCGAGCTGCGAATAGCGCAGGTTCAGCTTCGTGTACGCGTCGAAGACGCCGCGGCTGATCCATTCGGCGTCGTCGACACCGGTGAGCACACCCTCGGATTTCTTGCCCATCACGATGGCTGTTCCGGTGTCCTGGCACATGGGCAGGATTCCGCCGGCGGAGATATTGACGTTCTTCAGCAGATCCAGCGCCACGAAGCGGTCGTTACCGCTGGCCTCGGGATCGTCGATGATGCTGCGCAGCTGGGAGAGATGCGCGGGCCGCAGATAGTGGCTGATGTCGTGCATCGCCTCGGCGGTCAGCATCCGCAGGACCTCCGGGTCGACCTGGAGGAAGGTCCGGCCGCCGGATTCGAAGGTGCTGACACCCTCGGTGGTGAGCAGCCGGTACGGGGTGTCGTCGGCGCCGATCGGGAGCAGGTCTGAATAACGGAACTCGGGCGCGGTCACCGATCGCACTCCTTCGGAGGTGGGCTGCGGGTCGAACTCGGCGCAGCCGCCGGTGAAGGCCACTGCGCCGGGGGTCTGGCACAGCGAGCGTAGCGAGCGCCGGCCATCCCACCTGGAGTTAGGCAATCCTAAATCGTAACCCGAACCCCGCGCGCCGGGGTGAGCTCGGCGCATCCGTTTCTGGATCACGGGCTCGCCCGCGCGCGCCCCCCGCGACGAT
>JABFXT010000328.1 GCA_013361595.1 Nocardia sp.
GGGTCGGGCGGCTCGGGTCCCGGTCACGCACCGGCCCGGACCGGCCCGTCGTCGTATCCGGTCGGCTCGCGCTCGGCAGCGGTCCGGGCCGTCTCCGTTGTCCGGGGGTCGTCGAAGCCGGGGAGTCGTCCGGCGACCAACGGAATCATGAGCTGGATGAGCGGTCCGACGGCGACCGCGTAGACCACGGTGCCGACACCGACACTGCCGCCCAGGAGCCAGCCGGTGATCAGGACCGATACTTCGAGGGCGGTCCGCACCAGCCGGATGGACCACCCGGTCCGCCGGACCAGACCGGTCATCAGGCCGTCGCGCGGGCCTGGGCCGAGTCCCGCACCGATGTACAGCACGCTGGCGAGCGCGTTCAGGACGACCGCGAGTGCCATCGCGCCCAGCCGCACCGGCAGCGACTCCCACTCCGGGAGCAGTAGCAGCCCCACGTCGACGGATATCCCGACGAGCACCACATTGCTCACCGTGCCCACTCCGGGCCACTGACGCAACGGAATCCAGGCCAGTAGTACCACCAGGCCCGTCAATGCGGTCACCGTGCCGAAGCTCATCGGCAGGTGTCGGGTGACCCCTTGGTGGAAGACGTCCCATGGGTCCAGACCCACTGCGGCACGGATCATCACGGCCATCGAGAAGCCGTACAGCCAGAGGCCGGTGAACAGTGCGGTGAGACGTCCGATCATATGACGAGCATCCCGGACACTGGACCTCTGGTACATAGCCACTGATGGGTCACTGGACTGTCTTCGGGGGCCATGGGTGCGGAATATGTGCCCTGCGAGCGTTGCTCGGCCGCGCGTGCCCGGGATCCAGGCGCAGAGTTGATCGGACGGTGGGAGAAGGCGCGGTCGGTGCCCGTTTTCCCTTGTGGCCGAAGCTGAACCGGCCTGCGGGAGGGGTGGGCGCGCTGGTGGGCGAAACGCCGCATGCGGTTGCGGGCGACGCGGCCGATATGCATAAACTGTGCGGCGCACGATCTGATAGCTGTTTGCTCTTGAAGGTGTTCCGTGGCAGGGGCGTGAACACCACTTCGACGTACACGAAGTCGTACACAGGCAGTTTCGAGCATCCGCAGGGGGCGTTTTCCGCTGCGCTCCGGCTGCCTCCGAGTCTGAGCGAGAGGTTAGAGGATGAATTCGAGGTCAGCCACTGCTGTCGACCACGATCTGGATCTCATACCGTTGTCGAGGGCGCAGTACAGCATGTGGCTGGCCGATACTCAGCCCGGCCGGCCGAACGTCAATATCGCGCACTACGTCGAGATCGAGGGCGAGATCGACGTCGATCTGCTCACCGAGGCGATCAATATCGCCGGGCGGGAGACCGAATCGCTCGTGGTGCGGGTCATCGAATTCGACGGTCGCCCCTATCAATTCGTGGACCGCGCCATCACCTACGCCGACGATGTGCTCGATCTGTCCGATGCCGCCGATCCGTACGAAGCGGGTCTGGAGTGGATGCGCCGGGATTCCCGCACCAGAGTCGTCGATCTCGCCCGGGACCGGCTGGCCGTCGGCAAACTCATCCGCATCGGCGTGAACCGATACCTGTGGTACGCGCGCGCACACCATCTCATCATCGACGGGTACGGCGCCTTCAACGTCATGGGCCGGGTCATCGAGCACTACAACGCCATCCTGGAGGGCAGACAGCCGCCACCGCTCGTCGCCGCGGATCTGCGGGATATCGCCGAGGCGGATCGCGCGTACCACCAGAGCCCACGTTTCGAATCCGATCGGGCGTACTGGCGCGCGAAGGTCGCCGATCTGCCGAGCCCGGTGAGCTTGTCGGGGCGGGCCGCGCGCTGGAGCGATAACGATCATGTCGCCGGCCGCCGCCTGCCCGACCGGCTCGCCGAGATGCTCGACCATTTCTCGGCGGATCTGCACGCGTCGCCGGCGCAGGTGATCGTCGCCGCGTTCTCGGCATTCCTGGCCCGGATGACCGGCGCCGACGACGTGGTGTTGTCGATGCCGGTGAGCGGCCGGGTGACCCGGCGGCTGCGGCATGCCGCCGCGATGTTGGCGAATATGGTGCCCATCCGTTTCGCGCTGACCCCGGAGACCACGGTCGAGCAGCTGGTCGGCGCGTCGGTGACCGAACTCGTCGCCGCGATCCGGCATCAGCTGTACCGATTCGAAGATCTCCGCCGCGATTCGAATACCGCGGAATCGGCGTCGAATTCGTTCGGTCCGGTCGTGAACATCCTTTTCTTCGATACCGAGATCCGGCTCGGTTCGGCCTTCGGCCGCTATCGCGCGCTCACTTCCGGCGCCCTCGACGATATGCAGCTGAATCTGTACCGCCCCGGTGCCGGCGGCCCCCTACTGCTCGAATTGCACGGTAATCCGAATCTGTACAGCGTCGAAGAACTCGAACTGCACACCACTCGATTCGTCGAATTCCTGCACCGGCTGCTGGAATCGCCGCGGAACACCCCGGTGATCGATATCCCCCTCGTCGACACCGGAGAGGGGCGGCGCATCGCCGGCGAACTCGCGGGCCGCGACGGGGTGGTGGCCGACACCACCCTCGTCGAGTTGCTGACCCGCCGGGCTTCCGTGAACCCGGACGCGGTCGCGGTCGGATGCGGTGCGACCGTCCTGACCTACCGCGAGCTCGACGAGCGGTCCGACCGGCTCGCCCGGGCGCTGATCGCGCGAGGCGCGGGACCGGAAACCCTGGTGGCGGTGGCGATGCCCCGCGATGCGGAGCTGATCGTTGTCACTGTCGCGGTGCTGAAGTCCGGCGCCGGGTATCTGCCGCTGGATATCGCCCACCCCGCGGATCGGCTCGAATACGTACTCACCGACGCCGATCCCGTCCTCGTCGTGACCAGCGGTGCGCTCCGTGCGGGGCTTCCGGGCGATCCCGGTCGCATCGTCACCGCCGAGGAACTGCTCACCGATACCGGCAGCGGGCCGGTCACGGATGCCGAACGGTCCCGGCCGCTACGGCCGGACAACACCGCCTATGTCATCTACACCTCGGGGTCGACCGGCCGTCCGAAAGGTGTGCCGATCACGCATCGCGCGGTGGCGTCGTATCTGACCAATGCCTGCGCCGAGATCGGGATCCGGCCCGGCGACGTGTGGACGCTGTTCCACTCCTTCGCCTTCGACTATTCGGTGTGGGAGATCTTCGGTCCGCTGGTGTCCGGGGGCCGCGTCGTCATCGTGGATATCGCGACCACCCGATCACCCGACGAAGTCGTACGCCTGGTGGCCCGCGAAAAGGTGACCGTTTTCAACCAGACTCCCTCGGCCTTCCAGCAGTTCGCGGCCGCCCGGGAACGGTACGCGGCCGGTGGTGAACCCGAGGGCGCGCTCGCGTTGCGGACGGTGATCCTGTCCGGGGAGCGGCTCGATCCGGCGGGGCTGGCCTCCTGGTACGAAAGCAATCCGCGAGTTCCCGTACTGGCCAACAGTTACGGGATCACCGAGACCACGGTATTCGTGACCTATCTGCCGCTGAGCCCGCGGATCGCGGTGCCCGGCGCGGCCAGTGCGATCGGAACGGCGTTGCCGGGCCTGCGGACCCATGTGCTGGACCGGCGGCTACGGCCGACACCGCTGGGGGCCTGGGGCGAGCTCTATGTCTCGGGGGCCCAGCTCTCGCGTGGCTACCTCGGCCGCCCGGTACTGAGCGCGGCCCGCTTCGTCGCCGACCCGTTCGGTGCGCCCGGTACGCGGCTGTACCGCAGTGGCGATATCGCGCGCTGGAACCACCGGGGTGAACTGGAATACCGCGGCCGGGCCGACCAGCAGGTCCAGTTGCGCGGCTTCCGGATCGAACTCGACGAGATCCGAAATGCGTTGCTCAGCGACGAGACCGTGTCGGCAGCGGTCGTGGTCGTGCACCGGCCGGATACGGAAGGGGCTCGGCTGATCGCCTATGTGGTGCCGGCCGGGGATGCCGTCTGTACCGGCGAATCGTTGCGGGCTCGGGCGGCCACGCAGCTCCCGGAATACATGGTGCCCGCCGGTATCGTCGTACTGGCCGAACTGCCGTTGACCGTCAACGGCAAGGTCGACCACCGGGCGCTGCCCGAGCCGGTGTTCGATTCGGCCGCCGCCTATGTCGCGCCGACTACGGTCGTCGAGGAGATGATCGCCGAGGTCTTCGCCGAGGTACTCGGTGTCGAACGGGTGGGGGTGTTCGACCATTTCTTCGATCTGGGCGGAAATTCGCTCACCGCGACCAGCGCGGCGGTGCGGATCGGTGAGCTGACCCGCCGCGACGTCTCGGTGCGCGATCTGTTCGGCAGACCGACCGTCGCCGAACTCGCGGCGCAGCTCGCGGCCGAACGCCGCCCGGGCCGCCCGATCCTGCGGGCCCGGCCCCGGGTGGCGGAGCCGGTACCGCTGGCACCCGCGCAGAACCGGATGTGGTTGATCAACCAGGTCGATCCGGATTCGGCGGCGTACAACATCCCGCTGGTGGTGCAGTTGTCCGGCCGGCTCGATGTGCCGGCGCTGCGGTCCGCGCTGATGGATGTGCTGGACCGGCACGAGGCACTGCGTACCGTTTTCCCGGCGGTCGAGGGGGCCGGTGTCCAGGTCGTACTGCCGGCCGAGGAAGTGGTCGCCGGGCTCGATCTCGTCCCGGAGACCGCCGACGTCGACGATATCGAGTACCGGATCCGTGCTCTTGCCGCACAGGGCTTCGATGTGAGTGTGCGCCCGCCGCTGCGCAGCGCACTGCTGGCAGCGCCGGATCGCCGCCGTCATGTGCTGGCGGTGGTCCTGCACCACATCTGCTGTGACGGGGCGTCGTTGCGCCCACTGGCGGCCGATCTCGCGACCGCCTACGAGGCCCGGGTCCAGGGCAAGACCCCGGATTGGCAGCCGCTGCGCGTGCAGTACGCCGATTACAGCGTCTGGCACCACGAGTTGCTCGGTGCGGAGACCGATCCCGAATCGGTGGCGGCCCGCCAGCTGAGCTATTGGACCGGCCGGCTGTCCGGTAAACCGCCGGTCTCGGAACTCCCGGCCGACCGGGCCCGCCCGGCCCAGCGGTCCCTGCGCGGCGACCGCGCGATATCCGCCGTTCCGGCCGCGGTCTTCCGCGGAATCGAGGGACTGGCCCGCTCGCAGAACGCCACCACCTTCATGGTTGTGCACGCGGCGCTGGCGCTACTGCTCGCGCGGCTCTCGGGTTCCGACGACATCACCGTCGGCACGGCGGTGGCCGGCCGCGGTGAACACGCGCTCGAGCCGGTCGTCGGAATGTTCGTCAACACGGTGCCGTTGCGCACCGAGGTCCGGCCCGGTGAATCGTTCACCGAATTCCTGGCACGAGTGCGCGATATCGACGTGGACGGATTCGCGAACAGCGATGTTCCCTACGAGCGGGTCGTGGACGAGGTCGAGCCGCATCGGTCCGGTGCGCATCCGCCGCTGTGCCAGGTGTATCTGGCCTTCGAGAACATGGATCGGCCGAGCCTGGAACTGCCCGAGCTCACGGTCGAGATCCTGGACCCGGGCGCGCAGCCGGCAAAGGTCGACCTCATCGTCACGGTCGCGGAGAACACCGCCGGTAGCGGCGATATCGCTCTGCGCGTCGACTACGCGACCGATCTCTTCGACCGGGGCACGGTCGAGGAACTGGCCGCCCGGTTGAACCGGGTGCTCGAGACGATCGTGGCGGATCCGTACGTTCGGGTGGGCAGTGTGGACATCCTGTCGCCGGCCGAACGGGCGGGTCTGGTACCGGCATCGGGAGCCCCGGCCGAACCACCGCGGACGCTGGCCGAGGTGCTGTCGGTCGTTGACCCGGCCGCGACGGCCGTGATCTCCGGCGACCGGACGCTCACCTATGGAGAACTGGACGCCTGGGCCACGCGGATCGCCCGTGAGCTCATCGCGCGCGGGGCGGGCCCGGGCGACCATATCGCGCTGGTACTGGGGCGGTCGATCGAGTTCGTGGCGAGTATCTGGGCGGTGACCAGGACCGGTGCCGCCTTCGTGCCCGTGGATCCCCGGAATCCGGCCGAGCGGGTCGCGCTGATGATCGGTGACGCCGCACCCCGGGTCGCGGTGACGGTCGGCGCGTCGCGTGCGCTGGTGCCGGACTCGCTCCCGCTGCTGGTACTCGACGATCCGGATACCGTGACCGCGCTGGGCGCCCGTTCGGCGGAGCCGGTGACCGACGACGACCGGATCCGGCCCGCGCGCACCCCGGATACCGCGTACCTGCTGTACACATCCGGGTCCACCGGTACGCCGAAGGGTGTCGCGGTGACCCATGCGGGCCTGGCCAATTTCGCGGCCGAACAGCGGGACCGCTACCGGGTGGACCCTTCGTCGCGGGTTCTGCAGCTGGCGGCACCGGGTTTCGACGCGGTCGTCCTGGAATTGCTGATGGCACATGCCAACGGTGCCGCCCTGGTCGTCTCGCCGCCGGATGTCTTCGCCGGTGCCGAGCTGGCGCAGCTGATCCGGACACAACGTGTCTCGCACGCGTTCGTGACACCGACCGTACTGTCCACCATGTCACCGGCCGATCTCCCGGCACTGCGGGTCCTGGTGGCCGGCGGTGAGGCGGTGCCGGCGGAAACGGTGGCGCTGTGGGCGCCGGGCCGCGAACTGTTCAACGGCTACGGCCCGACCGAGACCACGATCATGGTCGCGATCAGTGATCCGCTGGTGGTCGGCGACCGGGTCACGATCGGCGGGCCGATCCGCGGTATCGAGGCCGTGGTGCTGGACGCGGAACTGCGGCCGGTTCCGGCCGGGGTGACGGGGCAGCTCTTCATCTCCGGTGTGCAACTCGCCCGCGGCTATCTGGACCGGCCGGCCGCGACGGCGACCGCCTTCGTGGCCGCCCCCTACGGCCGGCCCGGAACCCGGATGTACCGCACCGGTGATCTCGCGCGCTGGACATCCGACCGGACACTGGAGTACGTCGGCCGCACCGACTTCCAGGTCAAGATCCGCGGTCAGCGCATCGAACTCGGCGAGATCGAAGCCGTGCTCGGGGCGCATCCCCGGGTGGCGGTCGCGCATGTGGCGGGTGTGGCCGGCGCGGACGGTACCCGGCTCGCCGCCTATGTGGTGCCCGCGGACGGTGGCGTCGATACGGCGGAGTTGCTGGCCCATACCGCGCGGCGGCTGCCGGCGCATATGGTCCCGGAAACGGTCGTGATACTCGACAGACTGCCGCTGTCGCCGGTGGGCAAGATCGACCGGGCCGCACTGCCGGAGCCGGTGTTCGGTTCGGCCGCCACGGAATTCGTCGCTCCGCGCGACAGCGTCGAGCAGACCGTCGCCGATATCTGCGCCGCGGTACTGGATATCGAGCGGGTGGGCGCGTTCGACAGTTTCTTCGACCTGGGTGGCAATTCCTTGTCGGCCACCCGAGTCGCCGGTCGGCTGAGCGCCGCGTTCGGAATCGATATCGCGCTGCGCACGATCTTCGACGCGCCGACCGTCGCCGCCCTGGCCGACCGGCTGCGGGCGAGCCGGCCCGGCCGGCGGCAACCGCTGGTTCCGCAGCACCGTCCCGAGCGGATTCCGTTGTCGCCGGCGCAGGCCCGGATGTGGTTCCTCAACCAGTTCGATACGACCTCACCGCTGTACAACATCCCCCTGGTGATGCACCTGTCGGGAACCCTCGATGTGGCGGCCATGCGGGCCACCGTCACCGATGTGCTCGCCCGGCACGAATCGTTGCGCACGCGCTACCCGGACAGCGACAGCGGACCGCACCAGGTGATCGTGCCGGTCACCGGTATCGGCGAGCCGCTGGAGCCGGTGGCCGTGGCGGCCGCCGAGATCGAGGCGCGGATCGCGGCGGAGACCGCGACCGGGTTCGATGTCACGCGCGAAATCCCGTTCCGGATCACATTGCTGCGCACCGCGCCCGACGAACACACGCTGGTTCTGGTGGTCCACCACATCAGTTTCGACGGTTCCTCGCTCGCGCCGCTGGCCGCGGATCTGATGACCGCCTACCGGGCCCGATCCCGCAACGAGGAGCCGCAGTGGACTCCGCTGCCGGTGCAGTACGCGGATTACACACTGTGGCACCGGGAGATCCTCGGCACCGAGGACGATCCGCACAGTCCCACGGTCGCGCAGACCGAGTACTGGCGTGCGGCGCTCGCCGATCTCCCCGAGGTACTCGACCTGCCCACCGATCGGGCGCGTCCGGCGCAGCAGAGTTTCCGCGGCGCGACGGTATCTGCCCTACTGCCCGCCGATCTGCATCGCGAGGTCGTCGCGCTCGCGCGCCGGCACGACACGACTGTGTTCATGGTGATGCACGCCGGATACGCCGCGCTGCTGGCCCGGCTGTCCGGGACCGGGGATATCGCTGTCGGCACTCCGGTCGCGGGCCGCGGCGAACCCGGCCTCGACGGCCTGGTCGGCATGTTCGTCAACACCCTGGTGCTGCGGACGCGGGTCGCGCCCGGCTCCTCGTTCGCCGATATCCTCGACCAGGTCCGCGATACCGATCTCGGGGCGTTCGAAAACGCCGATATCCCGTTCGAGCGGCTCGTCGAAGTACTCAATCCGCCCCGTTCGACGGCGCACGCGCCATTGACCCAGGTGGGGTTCTCGTTCCAGAACATCGAGATCCCGGCCGTACGGTTCGACGGGCTGACGGTGACCACCCGGATGATCGATCCGAGTGTGGCCAAATACGACCTGCACCTGAACCTCGTGGACACCCTGTCCGCCGACGGTGGCTCCGGCGGTATCGCGGTGGAGTTCGGCTACGCCACCGATCTGTTCGACGAATCGTCGATCCGCGCGATCGTCGACCGCTATCAGCTGTTGCTGCGCGCGATCGTCACCGACCCCACCGGGCCGATCGGCGATATCGATCTACTGACCCGCTCCGAGCACCGGGCCCTGGCCGAGCGGTCGCGGGGGGTGTCCGCGCCCGCGCCGGCCGCGACCCTCGCGGACCTGTTCGCCGCGCAGACACTGGCCACCCCGCGGCACACCGCAGTGATCGACGCGGAAACCGGGGCGCGGCTGGACTACCGGGAATTCGGCGCACGAGTGAATCGGCTGGCGCGGGTTCTCATCGGCCGCGGCGCCGGCCCGGGCACCGTGGTCGGCGTCGCCATGCACCGCGGTGTCGACCTGCTGACCACGCTGTACGCCGTCCATGCCGCCGGCGCCGCGTATCTGCCACTGGATCCGGAACATCCGGTCGACCGGCTCCGGTCGGTGCTGAGCACCGCCCGGCCCCTCGCCGTGCTCACCCGGCCCGGCGACGAGGTGAACCTGCCCGCCGATGTGCCGGTGTGGCCGGTCGCGGAATTGTTCGCCGAGCCGGCGGATTCGGCGCCGATCACCGATGACGAACGGCTGCGGCCGCTGGATTCCCGGGACCTGGCCTATGTCATCTACACCTCCGGTTCGACCGGCGTGCCCAAGGGGGTGGCCGTCGCGCACCACGCGGTGGTGAACCAGCTGCACTGGATGCGGGAGCACTACGGTCTCGACGGCTCCGATGTGATGATCTGGCGTACGCCGGTCACGTTCGACCTCTCGGTGTGGGAACTGTTCGCCGCGGCGGTCTGCGGGGCGGCACTGGTGGTCGCCGAGGCCGACGCGCACCGCGACACCAGGGCGCTGGCCGCCACGATGGCCGCATATCGCGTCACGACGGTCGATTTCGTTCCGTCGCTGCTCGCCGCTTTCCTGACCACCGCCGACGGGTACGAGTTCCCGAACCTACGGCGGGTGCTGTGCATCGGTGAGGCGTTGCCGGCGGATACCGTCCGGCGGTTCACCGAATTCAGCGCGGCGCGGATCGACAATCTGTACGGGCCGACCGAGGCCGCGGTCAGCGTCACCGCCCACCGGATCGAGAACGTGGCCGGCACCGCGGTGCCGATCGGCGTACCCGAGGCGAATGTCGTGGTCCGCGTGCTCGATGCCCGCCTGCGCCCGGTCCCGGACGGTGTCACCGGTGAGTTGTACCTCGGTGGGGTCCAGCTGGCCCGGGGATATCACCGGCGTCCGGGACAGACCGCGGCGGCCTTCGTCGCCGATCCGCTGGGCACCGGCGGTGCCCGGCTGTACCGCACCGGCGATCTGGTGCGCTGGGATACCGCCGGTGCCCTGCAATATGTGGGTCGTGCCGACACCCAGGTGAAACTGCGCGGTCTGCGGATCGAACTCGGCGATGTCGAGGCGGCGCTGGTGGCGCACGACACGGTGGCGGCCGCGGTGGCGCAGGTGCGGACCGATCACGGGGAACAGCGGCTGGTGGCCCATGTGGTCGCGGCGCCGACCTGGGACAGCCGGGAGATCCGGGCCGCGCTGCTGGAGCGGCTGCCCGCGTATATGGTTCCCTCCGCGGTACTGCGGATCGATTCGATTCCGCTCACCGCCAACGGCAAGGTCGACTATCGAGCGTTGCCGGCCCCGGATCCGGGGATGCGCCCGGCCGAGTACCGGGAACCGCGCGGCCTGGTCGAGCAGACGGTGGCCGGTGTCTTCGGCGAACTGCTCGAACTGCCCGAGATCGGCGCCCAGGACGATTTCTTCGAACTGGGCGGCAATTCGCTGCTCGCGACGCGCGCACTGAGCCGGATCGGTGACATCCTCGAGGTCACCGTCGCGGTACGGGTGATCTTCGAGGCGCCCACGGTGGCCGACCTCGCCGAACGCATCACCCGGTTGCGCGCGGTACCGAGCCTCCCGGCGCCCGCGCCCCGGCCCCGCCCGGATCGGGTCCCGCTGTCCCTGGCGCAGTCCCGGATGTGGTTCCTCAACCAACTCGATCCCGACGCGGCCGGATACATCGTCCCGCTGGCGATCCGGCTCGACGGTGTCCTCGACCTCGCGGCGCTCACCGCGGCCGTCGCCGATGTGATCGAGCGCCACGAGAGCCTGCGCACCGTGTATCCGGCCGTGGACGGGGTCCCGGCTCAGGTCGTCCGGCCGGCGGCCGAGGTGATCGCGCGCGGCGATCTGGTACCCGAACCGATCGCCGAGGGCGAACTGCCGCGTCGGTTGCCCGAATTCTTCGGCCGCGGCTTCGATGTGGCGAAGGAGGTACCCCTGCGGGCCGGTCTCTTCCAGCTCGCGGAGGAGTCCTGGGTACTCGCGCTGGCCGCACATCACATCAGCTGCGACGGTTTCTCGGTGGCCCCGCTGGCCGCCGACCTGGTGACCGCCTACCGGGCCCGCTCCCTGGGCAGCGGACCGGAGTGGGAGCCGCTGCCGGTCCAGTTCGCCGATTTCGCGCTCTGGCAGCGCGAACTGCTCGGTTCACCGGACGACCCGGACTCCCGCGCCGCCCGCGATATCGACTATTGGCGTACCCGGCTCGCGGGTATCCCGGACCTGCTGGAACTGCCGACCGACCGGCCGCGGCCGGTCCAGCGATCCGAGCGCGGCGCGTCTGTGCAGATCACCGTGCCGGCCGACGTGCACCAGCGGGTGCGGGCCCTGGCCCGCCGCAGCGGCGCGACCGGTTTCATGGTGGTGCACGCGGCGCTGGCCGTCCTGCTGTCCCGGCTGTCGGGGAGCGACGACATCACCATCGGTGTACCGCATGCGGGACGCGGGCACAGATCGCTCGACGATCTGGTCGGCATGTTCGTCAACACTCTGGTGATGCGGACCCGGATCACCGGGGACCAGACCTTCCGGCAGCTGCTGGACCAGGTCCGGCGTGCTGATATCGAGGCATTCGACCATGCCGGTGTTCCGTTCGAACAGTTGGTGGAAGCGCTGAACCCGGTGCGCTCGACCGCCCATACGCCCCTGTTCCAGGTGATGCTGGCCTACCAGAACATGGACCGGGCCCGGGTCGAACTGCCGGAACTCACCGTGCAGAACATCGATCCCGGTGCCGACCCCGCCATCTACGACCTGCTGTTGATGATGTCGGAGAGCTACGGCGACCACAACGAGCCGGCCGGGATGGCGCTGCGGCTCACCTATGCGACCGACCTGTTCGACGAGGACACCGTACGGCGGTTCGCCGCTCAGTTCGTGCGGGTACTCGACGCGGCCGCCGCCGATATCGATTCGGCTGTCGCGGGCCTCGAAATCCTCGACAGCGCGGACCGCTCGGTACTGCTCGACCGCTGGAATGCCACCGGCACTCCGGTGGTCACCGGCCGCACCCTGGTGGATCTCTTCGGTGACCAGGTCGCGCGGACCCCGGCCGCACCCGCGCTGCGCGGACCGGACGGTGCACTGCTCACCTACCGGGATCTCGACAGCCGGGTCAACCGGCTCGCCCGATGGCTGGCCGCGCGCGGTGCCGGCCCGGAAACCGTGGTGGCCGTAGCCGTCCGGCGTTCCACCGACCTGGTCGTCGCGCTGTACGCGGTGGTCACGGCCGGTGCGGCATTCCTGCCGATCGATCCGGACCATCCGCGTGCCCGGATCTCCCGCGTCCTGGACGCGGGAGATCCGGTGCTGGTGCTCACCACGACCGCCGACGCCGGGCAGTTGCCGGCCGAATACGAGGCCGAGCGGATCGACCGGATCGATACCGGCGGTTTCGGCGACGCGCCGGTCACCGATGCCGACCGGAATGCCCCCCTGCGCCCGGACAACGCGGCCTACATCCTGTTCACCTCCGGTTCCACGGGCGTGCCGAAGGGTGTCACGCTCACCCATACCGCGACGGTCGCTCAGCTGGCCTGGGCGCAGCGGCAGTGGCCGCACGACGGGTCCGATGTGGTGCTGCACAAAACACCCGTCACCTTCGATATCGCGGTGTGGGAACTGTTCTGGCCGCTGCAGGCCGGAGCCCGGATCGTGATCGCCGAACCGGACGGTCACCGGGATCCGGCATATCTGGCGGACGTCGTCGCCGAACACCGGATCACGACAGTACATTTCGTACCGTCGATGCTCGAGGTCCTGCTCGACACCGCCGGGAACACGCTGCCGTCCGTCCGGCGGGTGTTCGCCGCGGGTGAGGCGCT
>JABFXT010000160.1 GCA_013361595.1 Nocardia sp.
GGCCCGTTTCCACGGCCGTTTCATCAGTGATCCCGATTCCACCTTGCTCTCGGCCACGCCGTAGCCGACACCGGGGCGGGCCATCTGCATGATCACGTTCGCGGCGGCACCGGCGAACTGCCAGAAGTCCAGGGCGTCGGTGAGTTTCAACGGGCGTTTGGTGAAGGGGCGGTGGGTGGTGCCGATCCGGATGCGCGTCTGCTCGGTGGTCAGCCGCGGCCGATCGGGCGCGGTGACATCCTGCGCGGTATCGGTTTGCCGGGAGTGTGCTGCGGCGGTCATGGGTATCCTTCCCGAGGTATCCGGTGTGGTCTAAGTTACTCCAAATTCTTCCGACAGTCAGTCGGTATGAATGAACTCTCGCTAACTTATGACGTTCGGCTTATGTCCGGAAACGCACCGAGAACAGGTATCGAGCGTGGATCCTGGACCAGGAATCTTGACGAAAACCTTCCGGCGAAGAAGGAATCGTGCGTAACATACCGCTCCGACCCGACCGTCTCAGACGTTCCCCCGCGGGGAGGGCGCGTCCACGGCCGGCCAAGGAAGGAACGCACTATGCTCAAGCGGCTGGATCGCCTGTTCAGCTATGAGATGAAGGTGTCCGAGTTTCTCGGAACGCTGATCATCCTCGGCATTCCCTACGGGCTCGTCGGGATCGTCTGGAGTCTCACCCACACCTCGCATCTACGTGGGATGCACGGTCTGGACGTGATCATCTCGTTCCTGGGATCCATTGTGTGCTGGCCCGTGCTCACCTTCGCGAATGTGGCGATGACCTGATGATGGCGCTGGTGTGGCTCATCGACATCCTGGTGATCGTCGTCAAGATCCTCGGTGGGCGGATGAAGGTCAACCCGGTCCTGCGGTTCGGCCTCTGGCTCGCGCTGCTGTGCGTGCTCGCCGCCGGACTCGCGGTGGTGGGCGTCGGCTTCGTACTGTTGCAGCAGTACCTGACCGGGGACCTCGCCACGACCGAGCCGGAACTGCCATGGTGACGGCCGGGCCGGAAAAACCGGCGGAACGCACCGATCTCGAGCAGGCGGTCGACGACCTCCGAGGTCTGTGGCAGCGGCATCCGCAACGCTCCCTGGAAACCCTGGGCCGGCAGGTGACCCTCGGCCGCGAAGCCCTGGTCGAGACGGTGAAATCCGCGGTCGCGCGGCGGTTCCCGTTCGAGGAATTCGCCCGGCAGTGCGCGTTCATGGCCAATGTGTCCGCCGCGCCGACCATCTTCGTGGCCATGCCCATCGCGGTGGTGGTCTCGATCCAGATCGGCGCCCTGGTGAACCAGGTGGGCGCCACCACCTTCATCGGCGCGGTGGCCGGCCTCGGCATCATCCGCCAGGGTGCCCCGCTGGTGACCTCGCTGATGATCGCGGGGGCGGTGGGTTCGGCCATCTGCGCCGACCTCGGCTCCCGGACCATCCGGGAGGAGATCGACGCCATGATGGTGATGGGGGTCAACCCTGTCCGCAGACTCGTGGCGCCACGACTGGTGGCGGCCGTACTGGTGAGCATGCTGCTGTGCGGGTTCATCGTGTTCGTCGGGTTCGCGACCGCCTATATGTTCAATGTCTACGCACAGTCGGGCACGCCGGGTTCGTTCATCGGCTCGTTCGCCTCGTTCGCCGTCGCCAACGATATGGCGGTCGCGCTGGTGAAATCGGCGATATTCGGCGTCCTCACCGCGATCATCGCCTGCGATATCGGACTACACGCCAAGGGTGGGCCCGGCGGGGTGGCGAACGCGGTGAACTCGGCGGTCGTCTCGTCGGCGCTGATGCTGTTCGCCACCAACATCATCATCACCCAGGTGTACAACACCGTGTTCCCGACGAAGGTGATCTGAGGTGGGCACCCCGTACACGCCCCCGGCGCTCAAACCGGTCCGGATGGTGGCCTCGGCGGCCGCGGTGCCGATGGACGCCAACCGCCGTCTCGGCCACCAGGCCATCACCTTCGTCCAGGCGCTCGTCGCGATACCGTTCGTGCTGAAGCACTATCGCAAGGAAGTACTGCGGCTGACCGCCGATGTCGGGTGGGGCAACGGGTCGCTCATCGTGGGTGGCGGCACGGTCGGCGTGGTGATCATTCTGTGCGGTTTCGGCGGGATCACCGTGGGGATGGAGGCTTTCAGCGCGCTGAACCTGCTGACCATGGGCCCGCTCACCGGCGCGATATCCGGGTTCGCGACAACGCGAGAGTTAGCGCCGATTCTTGCCACTCTCGCGTTCGCGATCCAGGCTGGCTGCCGGTTCACCGCGCAACTGGGGTCCATGCGGATCGCCGAGGAGATCGACGCGCTGGAATCCATCGCCATCCGGCCGCTGCCGTATCTGGTGAGCACCCGGATGATCGCGTCCACGCTGACGATCATCCCGCTGTACAGCGTGGGGCTGGCGGTGGCGTATCTGGCGACGAAACTGTCGGTGCTGCTGCTCGGCGGCACCTCGGCCGGTACCTACGACCACTACTTCTTCCAGTTCCTGATCGGGCCGGACCTCTTCTTCTCCCTGCTCAAGTTGGTGTTGTTCGAATTGCTGGCCACCTTCATCCAGTGTTACTACGGATTCTTCGCCACCGGTGGACCCGAAGGGGTCGGCGTCGCGGCCGGACAGGCCATCAAGATGGTGATCGTCGTGATGGTCTTCGCGAATCTGTTCCTGACCTTGGCGATCTGGGGTATCGACCCCGGCTTCCGGATTTCGGGGTGACGCGGCGATGTTCGTAGATCACAGCGGCCGGGGCCCGCGGTCGTGGCATATGTCGGTGGCCGGGCTGGCGATGATCACGCTGGTTGCGGTGCTGCTGGGGCTGCTCGGGTTGCGATACACCGGTCGCTTCGAGGATCGGGTGCCGGTCGACGCGATGCTCACCAGCACCGGTGACGGGTTGCCCGAACGCGCGGATGTGAAGTTCCGCGGCATGGTGGTCGGTGCGGTGACCGCGGTGGACGTGGTGGCCGCCGGGAAACAGCAGAAGGTGCAGATCGATCTGGATTCCCGTATCGCGCCGACCATTCCCGACAATGTCACCGCGCGGGTCGTCCCGAACAACCTGTTCGGTGTCTCCGGAATCGAGCTGGTGGACAACGGCGCCGCGCCCGGCCGGTTGGCCGCCGGGGCGCAGATCGCCGAGGACACCAGCGCCGGAACGGTGCAGTTGCAGACGACGCTGACAGTATTGCGCAATGTGCTCGACAATATCCAGCCCGAGAAACTCGGCCGGGTGCTGGCGACCTTCGCCGAGGCCCTGGATCCGGGCGCCCGGGCACCCGGATCCACGATCGAGCGGCTGGACAAAATGGTGACCGAGGTCAGGCATATCGAGGGTGTGGGGAACCTGCTCGGCGATCTGGGCCGCGCGACCACAGCCCTGAGCCAGTCGGCACCCGAACTCGTCGGAGTGCTGTCGGAATCGGTGACCACCGCGCGCACCCTCACCGAACGTCGCGAGAATCTGATCACCATGCTCGCGAATGCGAGCGGGGCGGTGGATTCGGTGAACGCACTGTTCGCCCGGAACCCGGACGCGGCCAAGGAACTGGTACCGGGTGTCGACGGACTCTTCGGCTCGCTGGCGCAGGACCCGGAGGCCATTCCGACCGCGGTGTCGAACCTCAACGCGGCCCTCGGGAAACTGTCGGGCGCATTCGGCTGGGGGGCGCAGCGGCAGATGCGCTGGAGTCTGGATGTGTCGTTCACGCCGTTCCAGCAGTACACGGCGAAAGACTGCCCGCGCTACGGCGAAATGGCCGGACCGCGTTGCGGTGGTCCCTCGGTACCCGAGGTCGCGCCACCGCAGGAGTATCCGGCGCAGTTGCTGCCCGGCTGGGTGGAAGGCGCGGGACCGAAACCGCAGCTGCCGGTTCCCGGGCTGCCCGCACCCGCGCAGGCGCCCACTGTTCCGCTGCTGCCCGGGCTGCCGGCACTTCCCGGACTGCCCGCCATCCCGGGGATCAACACGCCGCTGTTCCCCGTCGCGCCGGTGCCCGCCGGACCCCCGGCCGTACCG
>JABFXT010000532.1 GCA_013361595.1 Nocardia sp.
GCCGCGTTGTTGACCAGCGCGTCCGCGCCCCCCAGGGCCTCGACCCGGCTCGCGAGCGTCACCACCGAATCCCGGTCGGCGATATCGGTGACCACAGCCGTGACGTCGTATCCCTTGTCCCGCAACGCTTTCTCGGCACTTTCGGCCAGCTCGGCGCGCATCTCCGCGATGACGATCCGGTCACCCGCGGCGGCCAGCCGCTCGGCGATCGCGAAACCCAGTCCCCGGCCGGCCCCGGTGACCACGACAAGTCTGCTCATTCGTCCAGTTCCTTCCAGAACCGCAGGATATGCGCGCCCACGTCGGCCGGTTTCTCCTGCAATGCCGCATGACCGGCGCCCAGGATCAGCCCGAAACGTGCCCCGGGAATCGCGTCGGCGAGCAACCGGGATTCGTCGACGCCGGTGACGACGTCGTCCACCCCGACCAGTACCAACGTGGGTGCCGCCAGAGTCGCCAGGCTCGGACCGGTGTCGGTGCGGGCCATGTACTCGGCGGCAGCGGTATAGCCGGACAGCCGGACCCGTGCCATATCGGATTCCACCGCGCGCGCGATCTCGGCAGCGCAGCCGGGCGAGACCAGCCGGCCCGCCCGGGTCGCTGCGAATGCCGGAGCGCCGGCTTCACGGAGTTCACCGATCCGTGCTCGCATCCCCTGCGCCCGCTCGCGGTTCACACCCGAACCGCGGGTACTGTCGGCCAGGACGAGCGAACGGACCGACGCCGGATTCGCGGTGGCGACCGCGGTCGCGATCACTCCGCCCCACGAGGTGCCGATCAGATGTATCGGCCCGCCGTCGAGTTCGGCGATCAGCTCCGCGACGACCAGCGCGTGGTCGTAGCTGCCGGGGGATCCGGCCGCGTTCGGCACCGGATCGGCGGACTCCCCGTATCCCGGCGCGTCCCAGCAGTATGTGCGGTAGCCCCGCGTGCTCAGCACCTCGGCCAGTGCCCCACAGGCCGCGGCGCTGCCGCCGATACCGTGCAGGAGCAGCACCGGGTCGCCCGCGCCGCGGACCTCGAGCGAGATCCCCCGCGCCGAAACCCACCGGGTCGCCCGGGCGGCCGATTCGGCCGTGCCGGTCACGGCTGCACCTTCCGCATCTCACTGACCCCCGTAGAAGTAATCGTCGATCTCCGGGGTGACCCGGCCGCGGTGCCCGAGATCGGGTACTCCGGCCATGGCCGCGCGGACCGTCGTCGTCGGCGGACCCGCCGTACCCCACTGGTCGGAGAGTTCGGGGGTGCGCTTCCAGGTCCGGCACAGCCATCGGTCCTCGTCGATCTGGGCCACCTCGGAGGTGTACTCGCAGACCAGTCCGGCCGGATCGGTGAAGTAGGAGAAGGTGTTGTCGCCCGGTCCGTGCCGGCCGGGACCCCACTGCGGGACGATGCCACTGCGTTTGAGGCTGCCCAGTCCGCGCATGAAATGGTCGAGGCTCTCCATCTCATAGGCCACATGGTTGATCGACGGGAAGTCGGCCTGGTTCAGGGCGATGACATGGTGGTCGGAATTGCACCGCAGGAAGGTCATCTGGTGTTCGGACCAGTCCGAGATCCGCATACCCAGCACCTGGGTGTAGAAGTCCGCGGTGCGATCGATATCGCTGGTGTTGAGCACGATATGCGCGAGTTTGCGGGGAATGGCCCGGCGACCTGCCGGTTCCTGTGCCGAGACCGCGAACGTATCGGCGGACAATTCCAGGCAGCGGCCCTCCGGATCGATGAGTTGCACGCCGTAGCCGCCGCCCGCGTCGTCGAGCGGGCCGGGTTCGCGCAGCAGCGGGATTCCGAGCTCCTGTAGCGCGCGGGCCGCGTCGTCCACCTCGCGCGGGGTGCCGACCGCGAACGAGATCCGGTCCAGTGCGTTGCCGGTACCGGCGCGCAGTTGCAGAACGTGGTGCTCGGTACCCGTGGCACGCAGCCAGAAGGTGTCGCCGTCTTCGTCGACGGTGCTCAGCCCCCACGCCTCGTGGTAGAAATCGCGGGATCGGGCCGGATCGGGCACGGTGACCGATACCGACCGCAATGCCCGGAGAGTACAGACCGGTGTTCCGGAGAATCGCATGATCGACCTTTCTGTCGAGGGTGGCCGGCTACAGGTCGAGGACGAGTTCGGCGGAGCGGCAGCGGGAAACGCAGACGAACATGGTGCCGCCCGTCTGCTGTTCCTCGGGTGAGAGCAGGAAGTCGCGGTGCTCGACGTCGCCTTTGACGACGCCGACCTCGCAGGTCCCGCAGATGCCCTCGGTGCACGAGCTCTCCACCGGCACACCGGCGTCCTGCAGGGCATTCAGGACCGAGACATCCGGCGCGACCGGGATCCGCCGGCCACTGGTGGCGAGAACCACGTCGAAGGCCGTATCCGTCCCGGTGATCACCGGTTCGGGAGCCTTGAACCGCTCGATACGCAACTGTCCTGGATCGGGCAAGGCGTCGGAGCAGGCGGTCATCAACGATTCGGGGCCGCAGCAGTAGGCGACCGCATCGCTGTCGATATTTCCGAGCAGCCCGGCGAGGTCGGGGTATCGACCCGCTGCCGCGTCGTCCGCGTGGATCGTCACGCGGTCGGCGGGCAACGAGCCGATCTCGCCGAGAAACGCCATCGTCGACCGGGATCGTCCGGTGTAGAGCAGCGTCCAGTTCGCGCCCGCGCGGTGCAGGGTACGCACCATCGAGAGAATCGGAGTGATACCGATCCCGCCCGCGACCAGGATGTGGCGGGCCGCGGTGTCGAGCGCGAAATTCTGGCGGGGCCCCTCGATCTCGAGCAGCCCACCGACCGGCAGGAGGTCGTGGATATGGGTGCTGCCGCCCCGCGAATCCGGTGTGCGCAGCACTGCCACCGTCCAGCGCGACCGGTCCGACGGGTCCGAGCAGAGCGAATACTCCCGGACGAGCCCGTTCGGCAGATGCAGCGCGAGATGCGCGCCGGGTTCCCAGGCCGGCAGATCCGCACCGGACGGGTCGACAAAGGTAATGCTGATGACGCCGTCGGCTTCCCAGGTCTTCTGCTGGACGCGCAGCGTCCGCCTCATCGGCTCGTCCATCGTCTCTCCTCGTCCGTCTTCCGGTGCTCGATCAGCGAGTGACGCCGAACATCTCGGAGCTGGGCGGGTAGGTGGGCAGCTGCGGTTTGGGGGTGCCGATGATGACGCAGAACAGCGCGTCGGCATCGGAGACGTTCGCGAGGCTGCGCGGTACCCCGGCGGGTACGCGGATCAGATCGCGGTAGCCGAGCGTGCGCACCGCCTTCTTCGTCCCGTCCTCGACATCGTGGACGGCGACCTCGATTTCGCCTTCGAGAACGTAGAAGACCTCTTCGACGTCGTGGTGGGTGTGCTCGGGGCCGACCGCGCCCGCGGGCAGCCGCATATTGGAGAAGGTGAAGTGATCGGCCTTGATGATGTTGTTGTCGGTGTCGTGGTTACCGGTGGCACCCGAGCCGATGTAGCGGATCTGGGCCCGCTTGAACCGGTCGCCGCCCTTGGCCGCCTGGAACCCGAGGGTGTCCCAGTCCTCGTGGCGGGTATCCGCGGCGGCGATGCAGGAGTCGATCAGGGCGTCGAGGTCGACGCCGGTCTTTTCGGTGCTGGACATTATGTGTGCCTTCCTCTGTGGGTCATCCGTGGGGTGCGGGTGCGTTACCCGCGGTGGGCGATGGCCTCGATCTCGACCGTCGCGCCGTAGGGCAGCGCGGCGACCTCGACGAACGACCGGGCCGGGCGCGGTTCGGCGAACACCGCCTCGTAGTGCCGGTTGGCTTCGTCGCGCAGGGCGACGTCGGTGACGAAATACGTGGTCTTCACGACGTTCTCGAGCGTCATATCGATGGTCGAGAGGCGTTCGCCGAGCCGGGCCATCGCCGCTTCGAGGGCGGCCCGGCGGCCGGGAACCGCGATACCGTGCTCGTCCACCGACAATGCGCCGGAGACGAATCCGAAGCCGGCGATACCGAAGGCCGGGCTGTAGGGATGAGCGCTCATGGTGCTCCCTTCTCACCGACCTGCCCAGGGCAGCGGCTGCCCGGACACGTCGAGGTAGATGCTCTTCTGGTTCATGTAGGACCGGATTCCGTCGCGACCCTTCTCGGTGCCGATCCCGCTGTCCTTCAGCCCGCTGAAGGGCGTCGAGATGCTGAATTGCTTATAGGTGTTGATCCACACCGTTCCGGCCTGGACGGCGCGGGCGGTCCGCCAGGCGCGCCGGTAGTCCGAGGTCCAGATCCCGCAGGCCAGACCGAATACCGTGTCGTCGGCCTGGGCGACGACATCGGCCTCGTCCTCGAACGGGAGCACGACGGCCACGGGCCCGAAGATCTCCTCCTGGCAGACCGTCGCGCTGTTCGGGACGCCGGTGAGCACGGTGGGCAGGTAGTACGCGCCGTCGGCCAGTGCGGGATCCGCGGGGACGGCACCGCCGCACAGCACCGTCGCGCCCGCGCGCACCGCGTCGTCGACAGTCGCCGCGACCCCGTCCCGGTGTTCATGGGTGACCATGGGCGCCACCTGGGTGCGCGGATCGGTACCCGGGCCCACCCGCAGTGCGGTGGTGGCCGCCACCAGGCGGTCGACGAATTCGTCGTAGACCGCGCGCTGTACGAAGACCCGCGACCCCGCGATACAGCTCTGCCCCGACGAGGAGAAGATGCCGTACAGGACACCGGCCAATGCCTGGTCGAGGTCGGCGTCGGCGAAGACGATCGTGGGCGATTTACCGCCGAGTTCGAGAGTGATCGGCATCAGCTTCTCGGCGGCCACATGCGCCAGCGCACGACCGGTGCCGGTACCGCCGGTGAACGAGATCTTGCCGATTCCCGGATGCCGGGCCAGTGCGTCCCCGACGGTCCGGCCCGGGCCGGGCAGGACCGACAGCAGGCCGGCCGGTAGGCCCGCCTCTTCCGCCAGCCGGGCCAGCAGCAGGGTCACCCACGGCGCCCATACCGGCGGTTTGGCGACGACCGCGTTACCCGCCGCGAGCGCCGGGGCGATCTTCTGCGCGTCCGAGGCGATCGGGGAGTTCCACGGGGTGATGGCGCCGACGACGCCCATCGGCTCATGGGTCGCGAAGGTGAGGAACGGCCCCCGCCTGGGGGTGATCGTCTCCTCCATCGTCTCGAGGGCCGACGCCATGAACCGGAAGGTGCCGGCGGCGCTGCGGGCGAGGGCGGCGGTTTCGCCGAGTGTCTTTCCGGTGTCGATGGTTTGCAGGGCGGCGATGCGGTCGGTGTGCGCTTCGATCGCGTTGCCGATCCGGTACAGGACGGCCGCGCGCTCGTGCGGTAGCAGCTCGGCCCAGCCGGAATTCGCGACAGCCCGGAGACCACCGTCGACGGCCAGGTCGACATCACCGGCGACAGCGCCGTGCAGCCGGGCGAAGATACGGCCCGTCGCCGGGTCGACCGATTCGATCACCGCGCCCGACCCGCGCGTCCACCGGCCGGCCACAGAGATCTCGTCGGCCGTATCGGGAACCGCTGCCCACGAACGTTCGAGATCCGCGGTGTCGGCGGGCAGGCCCGGAGCGTGCGGCCCGAGCGCGGCGATCCCGTTCGCCGGCTGCGGCGAACGAGTGCTCGTGCTGCTCTGTAAGTCCATCGGAGTCTTCATCCGTTCCCTGTAGTCGCAGCGCTGTCCGGGGCGGTTCGAGCTCCGAATCCCTCCGGTAAAAGAGTCTGAGCTAAAAGATACTTACCGTCAAGATGTCTGCGTTAACTTGTCGTAACCGGCCCGGTCCGGGCCCCTTCGGGTATTCGTCGTGCTGTCGGGCGGGCCGATCAGGCAATGAGATTCGGACAGGCGGTCAGCTGCGCCAGCGTCCGCAGAATCGAGTACGGCACCACCGCGCTCGTACGCGGATTATCCGCACTCGGCAGATTCTCGATCGTGATCGAATACCTGCCGATCGGACCCGAGGCCTCTATCTCGTGACAGGTCAGCGCCGCGTCCGGGTCCGCGTACAGCTCGACCGATACCGTCTCCCAGTCGCGCACCGCGAAACTCACCGCGGCCGCGACATTGAGCGATTTGGGGAACAGTCGCGCCGCCTCGGCCGGACTCCCCGCGAAAACCCGCAGCCGCGTGGTGGTGGTACCGATCCGGTGCCGCTGCGCCGGGTCCATCCACGGCTGTACCAGCGACCCGGGCGATTTCGTCGACCGGACGAGCACCCGGTCGAACGGTGCCGCGTCACGGGCGGCCGCGAGCAGGTCGAGGCCGCCGACCGCGCCGTGCGTACATACCACCCGCCCCGGTCCACGCCCCGCGATACGCTGCGCGAAAGCGAGATCCGACAGTGCCCCGACCGACGACACCAGCAGGTCACAGCCCGCGTCGACCACCGGCTCGGCCACCTCCCGGACCGCCTCCTGCGACGCGCATTCGACCACCACATCCGCGACCTCGAGCGCCTCGGCGAGAACGAGCGCGGGCGCCGGCAGGTTCTCGACCGGTGACCGGGTGACGATCCCGGCCAGTTCGGCACCAGGGACGGCCCCGCGGTGGAGCCGCTCGGCCACGACCGCGCCGATACTCCCGTACCCGAGCACGCACACCCGCGCCGGATCCCGGTCACCGCGCCCCGCGGTGGCGGGACGCATACCGTTGCCCGCCGGGTCCTGGGCAGCGGCCGGATGCGCGCGCAGGCGGAGATTTCTCCTCATCGGGTCACCTCGGCGCCGCGCGCGACGATCGCCTCGTAGACCCGCTGCGGAGACAGCGGGAGTTCGGTGATCTGCGCGCCCACCGCGTCGGCGACGGCCTGGGCGATGGCGCTGGCGACGGGGAGCATTCCACCCTCCCCCATGCCCTTGCTGCCGAACGGTCCGGCACCGTGGCCCTGCTCCTGGGTGATCGAGACGAAACGCTCCGGGACATCCTCGGCGAGCGGCACCCGGTAGAGCAGCGCTTCGGCGTTCAGCAGTTCACCACCGGTGTCGTACCGGAGTTCCTCGAACAATGCCTGCCCCAATCCGAACACCGCCGCTCCTTCGTCCTGACCGCGGCACGCGATCTTGTTGATCACCTTGCCCGCGTCACCGCTCACCGCCAGCTGCAACACGGTGATCCGTCCCGTCTCGGGATCGACCTCCACTTCCGCTGCCGCCCAGCCGATCTCCCAGAACACACACGGTGCCTCCAGCGGCGCGCGGTGATCGTTACGTGCCTTGTAGAACCCGTCGGCGGAGAACTCGAATCCGGTGTTCCCGAAAACGTCCATGATCATCGGGAACAGATCGTGAATGGTCCCGTCGGCGGTGTGTACGTGCCAGTCCACCAGTTCCAGCCCGGCGGGTTCGACACCGAGTTGCGTCCCGGCCCAGTCCAGTACCTCGTCGCGGAGCTTCTCCGCCGCCGTGCGCACCGCCTGCCCCATCACCGCCACGCCCGAGGACGCGTTGGTGCCCTGATCGAACGGAGTGTTGTCGGTGTCGATACGCGCATAGGCCACCCGGGCCGGATCGCAGCGCAGCACCTCGGCGACCAACTGCGCCATCGCCGAATGCCCGCCCTGCCCCATTTCGGTGAGCGCGCAGTTGAGCAGGACATCGCCCCGCGTGGTGACCTTCACCCGTGCCATCGCCGGTTTGTTGATCCCGCCGCCGTCCTTGACGCCGACCGATACACCCATTCCCCGGTTCGCTGTCCGGGTGCGCCCGTGATAGCCGATCGCGTCGGCCACCACCCGCATTCCCGCCACCAGATCGGAGTCGATGCCGGACTCGCCCGGCACGAACTCCTCACCGAGCGCCTTGAGATTGCGCACCCGCAGTTCGTAGGGGTCCAGTCCGAGCCGCTCCGCGATCAGGTCGACCTGCCGCTCACTGGCCCAGGTCGCCTGGGTGCCACCGAAGCCGCGATAGGCCCCGGCCGGGACGGTATTGGTGGTGACGACCCGGCACACCGAATCGATGTGCTGCCAGCGGTAGGCACCGGGCATCCGGTACCCGGCCTTCTCCGCGACCGCGGGGCTGTGCTCGGCGTAGGCTCCGCCGTTCAGCAGTACCGTCGACTGCCGCGCGACGAACGTACCGTCGGCCCGCACGCCCGATTTCACGACGAGCGTCGCCGCGTGCTGGGACACCGTGAGGAACACTTCCTCGGTGGTCATACAGAACCGGACCGGCCGCCCGCCGCTGAGCTGCGAGAGCCGGATCGCGACCGGATCCGCCTTGGGCCCGTTCTTCGCGCCGAAACCGCCGCCGAGCAACGGCACATGGACGCGGATCCGGTTCTCCGGCAGCCCGAAAACCCGCGAGAGCTCTTTGCGCAGGTTGAACGGCGACTGCGTCGAAGTCCACAGCTCGATCTCGTCGGCGCTCGCCTCGGCGACGGTCACGAACGGTTCGAGATGCATATGGTTCATCCGCGAGAACCGGAACGTGTCCTCGAAGACGTGGTCACAGCTGTCCCACACCAGGGGCGAACCGGTGCTGTACCGGAACTCGTAACTCACGTTCGGCGCACTGCGCAGCGACGCAGACGCGCCCTGCCCGTACTTCGGGATCACTCCGAACGGCTCGTCCGGATGAATGACCGGCGCCGATTCCGCGAGCGCCTCGTCGACGGTGAACACCGCCGGCAATACTTCGTATTCGACCCGGATCAGGTCCAGTGCCGCGAGCGCGGTGCGTTCGTCGGCGGCGGCGACCGCGGCCACCACGTCACCGACGTATCGGACGACGCCGGTCGCCACCACCGGCTGGTCCTTGACCATCGTCCCGTAGCACTGCAGCCCAGCGATCTCGTCCTGGGTGACGACCGCGGTGACACCAGGGAGCGCCCGTGCGGCCGCGGCGTCGACGGAAAGGATGCGGGCGTGCGCGTGCGGGCTACGCAGCACTTTCGCGTGCAACATCCCCGGGCGCACGATATCGGCGCCGTACACGGCCTTACCGGTGACCTTGGCCGTCGCGTCCGCCCGCGGTCCGTCCCGGCCGATCACCCGGTGTTCCGGTGCGGCGGTCGGCAACTCCCGGATCCGGTAGCCGCCGAGCATCCGGTCGTCCACCAGGTGGGTGCGGGCTTCGATCCGCGGCTCGCGGCGCTCCGGCCGGTCCGCTACCGCCGTCATTCGCTGTCCCCGTCCGGGGCGGCCGTCAGTTCCGCCGCGCGTTCTACGGATTCCATGATCATCTCGTAGCCGGTACAGCGGCAGGTGTTGGAACTGATCCATTCACGGATGGTGCCGCGGTCGGGCCGCGGTTCCCGGCGCAACAGCCCGGTCGTCAGCATCAGCATGCCGGAGGTGCAGAAACCACACTGATATCCGCCGCATTCCGCGAACGCCCGCTGTTGCGGCGAGAGCGTTCCGTCCGCGGCCGCCAGCCCCTCGACGGTTTCCACGGACGCGCCCTCGACCGCGAAGGCGAAGGTCGAACAGGACGCGACCGGGACACCGTCGACCAGTACCGTGCAGGCTCCGCAGACACCGCGCTCGCACGACCGCCGCACGCCCCGGCAGCCGAATTCGTCACGTAGGACATCGAGCAGGACGGAGCTGGATTCGATGCGGCAGTGCCGCTTCTCGCCGTTCAGACCGAATTCGATCGAGGTGGCCAGCACGCTCGCGGGCACGCCCGCGTCAGCTGTGCCCGGATCGGTATCGGGGTCATGCATACGATCGGTCCTCACGGTGATGGGTGGCGGCGGCTTCGCCGAGCAACCTGCGGGTCAGCACAGTGACGAGATGCCGGCGATATTCGGCGGACCCGGTGTAGTCGGCGATATCGTCCGGCAGTTGCGCGGCGAGCACCGCGGCGGTGGCGGCCGGGTCGATATCGGCCGCCGAGATCGCCTCGGTCTCGGCGGACAGCGAGCGGACCTGCCGGTACTCCGATCCCACCGTGGCCACCACCGACAGAGTGGTGCCGGCGGCACGGCGGATCGCGAGCGCGACCGTCGTGGTCGGGCGCATCGAACGTTCGTACCCGAACCACACCAGATCCGCGGTGGGTACCGCGATTTCGGTGAGCAGGCCGGTGGTGTCGTCGGCCCACAGCTCACCGGGGCCGAGGTCACGGCCGTCCGAGAAGGACAACCGCGCCCCGAGCGCGCCCAGCAGCAGCGGCATCTCGTAGCGATACCGCCGGGCCATCAGATTCCCGCCGACCGTGCCGGTGTACCGGATGCGGACTGTGGCGATCCGCGACCACGCCGCCGCGAGCCCGGGAACGGCTTCGGCCACCACCGGACTCGTCGCGCCCTCGTGATGGGTGACCATCGACCCGAGGCGCAACACACCGTCGTTGTGCGTGATCGTTTTCAGTCCCGCGACTCTCCGTAGCGACACCAGAGCCGCGGGCGCACAACCCTCCCGGATCCCGGCGACGAGATCGCTGCATCCGGCGCCGATCACCGCCGCCGGGTCCGCCGCCAGCACGGCCACGACCTCGGCGACCGATTCGGGGCGGTAGAGCCGGAACGGCGCGAGGGCCGATTGGCTCTGCGCGACGATTCCGGATCCGTCGACCGTGGCCCGCATCAGTGCGCCTTGCCCGCCACCGAATCGCGCGCGCCCTCGGCTGCCACGCCCTCACCACGCAGCAGTCTCGTCACATGCGAGCGGATCTCGACGAAGCGGGGATCCGTTTTGGTGGTGATGTGGTCACGCGGACGCGGCAGGTCGACCTCGATCGTCTCGGCCACCACGCTCGGCGGCTTCGACAGCACGATGATGTGATCGGCGAGGTAGACGCTCTCGTCGATATCGTGGGTGACGACCAGGACGGTGATTCCGAGCCGCGCCTGGATCGAGAGCAGCAGATCCTCGAGTTCGGCGCGGGTCTGGGCGTCGACCGACGCGTACGGCTCGTCCATGAGCAGCAGTTTCGGATGGCTGGCCAGCGCCCGGGCGATGGCGACGCGCTGCTGCATACCGCCCGACATCTGCCAGGGATACAGCTTCTCCTTACCCGACAGGCCGACGGCGTCGATGGCCTCCTGCACCCGCGCGGCGCGCTCCGCGCGCGGCGGTTGCTCCAGCGGGAAGGCGATATTGCGGTCCACCCGCATCCACGGGAACAGCGAGCGCGCGTAGTCCCGGAACACCATGGCCAGGCCGTCGGGGACACCGGATACCTGCCGCCCGTCGAAGGTGACCGCGCCGGTGCTCGGCACATCGAGCCCGCTGATGATCCGCAGCAGGGTCGATTTGCCGCAGCCGGAGGGCCCGACGATCACGCTGACCTTTCCGGCCGGGGCGTCGGCGGTGATATCGCGGACCGCGAGATTGCTTCCGTACGATTTCGAGATACCGCGCAGAACCAGCTCCGCGGAGGTGGTCGTCACAGCTGTACTAGTCATTTTGCTGAGTCACTCCTCGGTGCCAGGCCAACGCCCGCCGTTCGACGAACACGAAGATGAAGTTGAGTGCGACGCCGAGTGCGGCCAGCACGATCAGGACGGACCAGAATCCGGTGTAGTCGAAATCGCGCTGGGTCCGGATCAGCAGATACCCGAGGCCGTTCTCGGCCTTCTGTAGTTCGGAGATGATCATGATGATGAGCGACAGCGACATCGCGGTCCGTACTCCGGCGAAGATCTTCGGCGCCGCACCGGGCAGGACGATATGGGTCAGCACAGTGCGGGGCGAGATCTTGAACACCGCCGCGGCCTGCATCCGGCCGATTCCCACGCTCTGGACACCGTCGATTGTGTTGAACAGGATCGGCCACACCACGGAGAACGCGATGAGGAAGATCATCGGGCAGTCCCCGGTACCGAACAGGAAGTAGAACACCCCCAGCAGGGCCGGGCTGGGCAGCGAGCGCCCGAGGTGGATCAGCGGCTGGAACAGTGCCGTGAGCACCGGAACGATACCCAGCGCCACACCCAGCGCCACCCCGAGCACGACCGCCAGCAGCAGTCCCGCCATCGCCCGGTAGACGCTGGGGAAGAAGTGGTCGAAGGTCGCGTCGCCGAGGAACAGGCGGGCGGCGTCACCGCTGAAGAAATCGGTGAAGACCCGTTCGAAGGCTTCGAGCGGCGGCGCGACGATCAGCGAACCGACCTCGGACTGCGACAGCGCGTACCAGCCGGCGAAGATCAGCACCGGAACGATCAACCGGATTCCCGTGTTGCCCAGCAACCGTGCGAGCGCTCCGCGGGTGCGCGCGGCCGGACCCACGGCGGCCGGCTTCGCGCTCGTGCGGACCGCCGGTGCGGCGAGTCCGGTGTCGTCGGTCGATGCGACCATCACTGGGCCAGCCCCTTCTTCCATGCGAACACCTTGTTGTCGAGGGCGGTGAAGGCCGTACTCACCGCCAGACCGAGGACCCCGGCCACCAGCGTCGCGGCGTACACCGTGTCGAGGTTGGTCGCATTCGCGCTGTTGAGCAGGATGTAACCGCCGATCCCCTGTCCGTTGCCGATCAGCAGTTCCGCGCTGACCGCGACGATGAGCCCGATCGAGGCGGCGATCCGGATTCCGGTGAACGCGAACGGAAGTGCGCTGGGAATCTTGATCCGGCGCAGGATCGCGATTCCCGAGAGACCGAAGGTCCGGGCCGTCTGCACGGCGGTGGCGTCGGTGGCGCGGACGCCGTACAGCGTGTTCAGCAGAATCGGCCACATGCAGGCGAGAGCCACCGTGATCGAGAGCGGCAACATTCCCGATCCGAGCAGCAGCACCAGTACCGGGCCCAGTGCGACCGACGGCAACACCCGGAAGACCTCGACCGGCAGTTCGAAAGCGAGGAACACCTTCGCGAAGGCGCCCATCAGACCACCGAGCACCATCCCGGCCACGGTGGCGATCAGCAGGCCGAGCATCCATTCGCGAAGGGTGAAACCGACCTCCTGCCAGAAGGCCTGATCGCCGAACAGCGCGCCGGTCTCGGCCAGCACCCGGCTCGGAACGGGTAATCCGGGTGTGGAGATCAGGCCGGTCCGGATGACCAC
>JABFXT010000567.1 GCA_013361595.1 Nocardia sp.
CGGGGTCGCTGGCGAGTCCGTCGCGGCCGATTGTCGTGTTGGTGGCCACGATGCCCGCGACACCGAGTTCCACGGCGAGATCGGCGGCCGCGTCGACGTCCTCGTCGGACAGGTCGGGCGCGATCTTGACCAGGACCGGTACCCGGACGCTGTCGAGTACAGCGGTGAGGACCGGGCGCAGTGATTCCACGGCCTGCAGATCCCGCAGTCCCGGGGTGTTGGGGGAACTGACGTTGACGACCACGAAATCGGCGAGCGGCCCGAGCAGGCGGGCGCTGACGGCGTAGTCGTCGGCGGCGTGTGCGGCGTCGACGACCTTCGTCTTGCCGATATTGGCTCCGAGCGGCGCTGTCGTCTTCCGGCTGTGCAGCCGGGCGGCCGCGGCGGCGGCGCCGTGGTTGTTGAAGCCCATCCGGTTGATCAGGGCCCGGTCGGCGGGGAGCCGGAACAGACGGGGCTGCGGGTTACCGGGCTGGGCGGCGGCGGTGACGGTGCCGATCTCGGCGAATCCGAACCCGAGCGCGCCCCAGGCGTCGACTCCGGTGGCGTCCTTGTCGAACCCGGCGGCCAGGCCGAGCGGGGTCGCGAATTCGATTCCGAACGCGGTGGTCCGCAGGACGGGGTCGTTCACGGCGAACAGGCGGTGCAGCAGGGCCCGGGCCGGGGCGAGTGCGGTGGCCGCGCGGATCACGCCGAACACGATCCGGTGGATGGTTTCCGGCGGGAGCAGGAACATGACACGGAGCAGTAATCGATACAGCACGCTCATAGCTCCGGTGCGTGCCCGGCCGGGCTGGTGAGTGCGGTTTTGCGCCGGCGCAGCAGCACGCGGCGGCTGCCGTCGGTGTAGGCGCGGACACGGGAGAGTTCCCAGCCGCCGTATTCGGCCTGGATCGACAGCCGCATGGAGGCGGTGACCCGGGTGACGTCGGGTGGCAGACGCAGCGGTATGTACTCGTAGTCCTCGCTGCTGGTGTCCCAGGTCGGCGGGAGCATGGTGCGCGAGGTCGCTGCACGTCGAGTGGATGCCATCACTGCCCTCTCTTGCGCTGGTCCGCGGGGATGCGCTGCAGACCCGGTTCGGTCGCGGAGCCGATGTAGAGATCGCCGGTCGCGTCGTCGACGGTGACCGCGTTCGGCTGCCGGACGGTGGGGTACCGGCCCATCTCGCGCGGTGTTCCCGTCGACAGGTCGTAGCCGACGATCTCGTTGCTCTGCGTGCACGTCGCCCATACGGTGTCAGAACGCCGGTCGTAGGTGAGTGCGTAAGGCGACGATCTTACCGGGTAGCGCTGACGCAGGACGAGCGGATCGGTGGTGAACACGAGTAGCTGGCCGCTGTCGGGGTCGGTGACCACGACCCGGTCGTAGGGGGCTTCCACCACGTTGGCGGCGCCGAATCCGGCCCGGAGCGCGAGCCCGAGCCGCTCGGATCCGGGTGTTATCTCGGTGAGCAGCGTCTGGCGGCGGTCGAGGACCGCGAGGGTGTCGCCGGTGAGGGCGATGGCGTCGGCGGAGACCAGCCCGGAGACTGTCTGCCGGATCTCGCCCGTGCGGTCGAGGATCAGGACGCGGCCGTCGGCGGTGCCGGCGATCAGGGTGCCGTCGGGCCGGGAGCGCACGCTGTGCAGCGTGCCGTCGACCGGGATGCGGGTGACGGCCCGGGTGGCGGCGTCGATGCGCAGGATCGCGCCGTCGGTGGCGGCGAGGATCTCGCCGGGGGTCCCGGTGGCGATCGTGGCGGCGGGCGCGGGGAGTCGCACCTCGTGGGTGGTGGGCGGGTCGGTGGCCGGGGTGAAGACGGTGAGGGTGGTGCCGTCGGGGTGGAGTCCCGCGAGGTTCCCGCTGCCCGGGTCGCCGACGAGTGCGGTGAGCGGGGCCGGGGCGGGATATACCTGCCCGGCGGGGGTGGCGGTGACCGGTGGGGACACTGCCGGTTGCGCGGGTTCGCGGGTGGGTACGTCGCCGGGTCCGGGCTGGGAGTCGCCGGTGCAGCCGGTCAGCAGGACGGCCGCGGCGAACAGTGTCGCGGCGACGGTAGCGCGGGGGCTGCGGCGCCGGACCGGTTGCGCTGTGTCCGGGAACGACCGATGCTGCATTCGATCATCTGATCACGACGGGGTTGACCACGATGGCAGCGGGGTATGTGGGGTGTCGGCAGCCGGGCGCCACCGTAGCCCGGGTTACCGTACGGATCAGACGGCGCTGAGGTCAGGAGTCGACGATGCACGAGGTACCGGGTTTTTCCGCCGATGAGGTGACCACGGGCCCGTTCGCGCACGGATTCGGTTGTACCGGGGACGGGCGGACCTTCGCGTTCCGCACGGTGCGGGCGATATTGCGGCTGGAGGTGTACCGGCCGGATCTGGATCCGGCGGAGGTGCCGGGTGCCGAGGATGTGGTCGCGATCGCGGAAACCCATGTGACCGATACCGATCTCGACGATGTGCGCAGTGTGGTGGCGCTGGTGCGTGATCTGCTCCCCGCGGCCGAACCGCCGCCGGGGGGCCGTAATGTTCCGACCGTTCGGGCGCTGCTGGCCCGGATCGGGTCGGTGATCGAGGGTATGCAGTGAATGATGGTATGCAGGACGTGATGCGGTACACACCTGTTTTCCGGCTGGTGCGCGGAGTGCGCGCCGGATTTATGTCACTCGTGATTCTGTTCGCTGTGGCGGTGTCGCTCACCGCCTGCGGCTCCGGAATCGACGAGGATTCGGTGGCCGCGGCGCGGTCGTCGGCGAAGGCGGCGCTGTCCTAGTCCGCGGCGGCGACGTCGCGGACGCTCGCGTCGCGGGCACTGCCGACCGCCGCGGAACTGGACGGTCAGATCAAACGGGCGCTGGACCCGGCGCTGCCGGATGCGGAGCGTATCGCGCTGATCGAGGACGGGGAGGCGTTCGCGCAGGCGATCCCGGATATGTACAAGGCACTGCAGGACAATCCGCGGGCCGTGTACGGGGTCACCGACCCGGTGTTCGACAATCACGACGGAACGGTGACGGCGACGCTGCGGTTGGACAAGGACGGTTCCGGGACCGCGGTTCGTACCACGGTGGTGCATTTCATCTTCCTCGACGGTTCCTGGAAACTGTCGCGGACCGATCTGTGCGGGATCCTGCGTTCGGCCGATTACCGAACCGCGGCGTGCGGCTAGGCGGGGCCGGCGGAGATGCGCGCGGCGGGGACCCACGGGTGGGGTCGTTTCGTCTACCGGCACCGGGTGGCGATACTCGTGGTCTTCCTGGCGCTGGTGGCGGTATCGGGCCTGTACGGCCGTGATCTCGCGGATCGGCTGACGCAGGAGGGCTGGTTCGACGAGTCGAGTGACTCGGTGGCGGCGTCGAAGCTGGCCGATTCGACATTCGGCCGGGACACCGACAGTGATGTGATCGCGCTGTACACGGCGCCGCCGGGGCGTACGGTCGACGATCCGCGGGTGCGGGCGGCGGTGACCGATCAGCTGGCCGGTCTGCTGCGCGAACATCCCGGCGAAGTGCTGCGTATCGACAGCTATTGGGATACCGGCTTGTCGGGGCAATTCGCCGACGCGTCCCGCACCCACGCGTTCGCCAGTATCGGTCTGCGCGGCGAGGGTTCGGTGACCGTCGACAACTATCAGGCGATTCTCGGCGATCTGGCTTCGGACGGCCCGGGTACCGGCCCGGCGGGCACGACGGTGCAGTTGGCGGGGTTGCAGCCGGTGGTGGAGGGCATCAACACCGGGATGCAGGACGATATCCGGCGGGCGGAGATGATCGCGCTACCGCTGGTGGCGATCCTGTTGTACTTCGTTTTCGGTGGGGTGGTGGCCGCGTTGCTGCCGGTGCTGGTCGGCGGGATGACGATCCTGGGCACCCAGGGCATCATGCGGATGCTCACCGGCTTCATCGATGTCAACGTTTTCGCCAGCGCTGTCGTCACATTGGTGAGCCTGGGATTGGCGATCGACTACGGCCTGTTCACGGTGACGCGGTTCCGGGAGGAGCTCGGGGCGGGACGCAGTGTGGAGGACGC
>JABFXT010000901.1 GCA_013361595.1 Nocardia sp.
CACCATGCCCGACCATCGCATGCGCGCCACCCGCAACACCTACACCTGGATCCAGAAATACATCTTCCCCGGCGGATTTCTGCCCTCCACCCAGCTGATCGACGATACCGTCGAGCGCGGCACCGGCCTGCGGGTCACCGAGCGGTTCTCGATGGGCGAGCACTACGCGCACACCCTGCGTCTGTGGCAAGAACGCTTCGATGGGTACACCGAACAGGTGAGCGCACTCGGCTTCGACCCCGTATTCCAGCGGATGTGGCGGTTCTACCTGGCCTACGCCGCGGCGGGGTTCCGCAGTGGTTATCTCGATGTGGAGCAGTTCGTGCTGGCAAGACGAGACGAGGTGTGATCCGATGATCCGTACAGTCGATACGCTGCTCGACCGGACGATAGTGCCCGGCTACACCCGCCTCGGCTACCACCTGCGCAAGGCCTGCTGGTCCCACGCCGAACCCGACGCCCTGCGGGGGAAAACCGCCCTGGTCACCGGCGCGAACTCCGGTATCGGCAAATCGATCGCCACCCGGTTCGCGGGGCTGGGCGCCCGCACCGTACTCGCGGTCCGCGATTCCGGACGTGGGGAGCGAGCCCGGCTCGAGATCCTCGCCGCCGTCCCCGGCGCCCAGGTGGAGCTGGTGTTGTGCGATATCGCCGAACCGGCCAGCGTGGACACCTGCGCCCGGACCCTCACCGAGCGCTACGAGGCGCTGGACGTGCTGGTCCACAACGCGGGCGTGCTACCTCCCGACCGTGCCGAGAACTCCGTCGGCCATGAACTGACCCTGGCCACTCATGTGCTGGGCCCACTACGGTTCACCGACCGGATCACCCCGCTGCTCGCGGCCGCCGGCGCCGCCCGGATCATCTTCGTGGCCTCGGGCGGTATGTACGCTCAGCCGCTGCCCGCCGACGATCCGCAGTACCGCGGCGGCGAATACCGCGGCGCTACCGCTTATGCCCGCACCAAACGCGTCCAGGTCGCGTTCGGCCCGCTCCTGGACGGACGCCTCGCCGATCACGGCGTCGGTGTGCACAGTATGCATCCGGGCTGGGTCGACACCCCCGGGATCACCGCGGCCCTCCCCCGCTTCAGTTCCGCGCTGCGGCCGGCCATGCGCACCGCCGACGAGGGCGCCGATACCGCGGTATGGCTGGCCACGACCGACCCGGCCCCGCTCTCGGGTCATTTCTGGCACGACCGGCGGATCCGCGACGAACATTATCTACGGCACACCCGCTACCCGGAGAGCGCGCTGCTGTCGCTGTGGGAGTACTGCCTCGCCGAGGCCGAGGTCGCGCTGCACCCGCACTGACCACCGCCCGGGTAGCGCCCGGGCGGTCGGCGTATCCACCGGACCGATGAATTACGCTCCGCCGCACCGTCCTTCCTTCCGAGCCCACGTGGATCTCGTGACGAGAAGGAGTCCCGATGCCGGAAACCGATCACGACCCGGCCGCCCCGCGGCGGCTGACCCAGCATCCGACCGTTGCGGCGATGGCCGGCCGGGACCGAGCGAAACCCGACCCGGTGCTGTCCGCCGACCGGCTCCGCGAGATCTGCCGCGCGGCCGGCGCCGACGATGCCGGATTCGTCGCGGTGGACGATCCGCGAGTGGCCGAAGAGACGGAACACGCACGCGGGATCCTGCCCGCCGCGCGCACCTTCGTCGCGTTCTGTGTGCGGATGAACCGGGACAACCTGCGCAGCCCGCAACGCAGTCTCGCCAATACCGAGTTCAATCACGCCGACGACGAGACCAACCAGGTCTCCCGCCGGATCACCCGGGCCCTACAGGACGCCGGGTATCGAGCCGTGTACCCCGCGCCGGGATATCCGATGGAGGTCGAGCAGTTCCCCGGTCGTATCTGGGTGATCGCCCACAAAGTGGTCGCCGAGGCCGCCGGACTGGGTGTCATGGGGATCCATCGCAATGTCATCCACCCCAGATTCGGGAATTTCGTCCTGCTCGGCACCGTGGTGACCGACGCGGTCGTCGATTCCCCGAGCACACCCCTGGATTTCAACCCCTGTCTCGAATGCAAACTCTGTGTCTCGGCCTGCCCGGTCGGTGCGATAACCCCGGACGGGGGATTCGATTTCCAGGCCTGCTATACGCACAACTACCGCGAATTCATGGGCGGTTTCACCGATTGGGCGGAAACGGTCGCCGACAGTGCCGATCGAGCGGACTACCGGCAGCGCGTCACCACCGGTGAATCGTTCTCGATGTGGCAGAGCCTGTCGTTCCAACCGAATTACAAGGCCGGCTACTGCATGGCCGTATGCCCGGCCGGCGAGGATGTGATCGGCGCCTACCTCGACGACCGCAAGAGCCATCTCGACGAGGTGGTCCGGCCCCTGCAGCGCAAATCCGAACCCGTCTACGTGCTGCCCGGTTCCGCGGCCGAAGAACATGTGACGCGACGCTTCCCGAACAAGACACCCGCGCCGGTCGCCAACGGCTTCCCGGACGAGGTCAACGATCTGCTCGACCAGATCGGCCCGCGTCCGCGGGGCACCGGCGGCGGGGCAACGCAGTCCTGAGCCGGTCGGGCGAGCGCTGGTGGCGGCACCACCGCCGCCCGCGCGCCCGCCGGGCCCGGGCCCACCCACACCGGTCCACCACGGCACGCCCGGCATATGGTGTCCGCATGCCCGACACGCGCACCAGCTACGTCACCGACGCGGCCGAGATCTACCGCCGGTCGTTCTCGATCATCCGAGCCGAGGCCGACCTGGATCGCTTTCCGGCCGATATCGCGCAGGTGGTCGTGCGGATGATCCACGGCTGCGGCCAGGTCGACCTGGCCGGTGATGTGCTGTTCACCCCGGGGGTGGTCGCGGCGGCCCGGACGGCGTTGCGCGCGGGCGCGCCGATCCTGTGCGATGCGAACATGGTCGCTTCCGGCGTCACCCGTACGCGGCTTCCGGCGGACAACGAGGTGCTGTGTCTCCTGCGGGACCCCCGGGTACCGAATATGGCGGCCGAGCTCGGAACCACGCGATCGGCGGCGGCACTCGAGCTGTGGCGGGAGCGGCTCGACGGCGCGGTGGTGGCCATCGGCAACGCGCCGACGGCGCTGTTCCACCTCCTGGACATGATCGCCGCCGGGGCGCCGAAACCCGCCGCGGTGCTCGGGATACCGGTGGGCTTCGTCGGCGCGGTCGAATCGAAGGACGCGCTCGCGACGAGCCACGGCATCGAATACCTGACGGTCCGCGGGCGGCGCGGCGGAAGCGCGATCACCGCCTCCGCGTTGAATGCGATTGCGAGCGAAGCGGAATGACAGTGCGTGCGGGAAAACTGTGGGGGGTCGGACTCGGGCCGGGCGATCCGGAACTGGTGACGGTGAAAGCCGCCCGGGTGATCGGCGACGCCGATGTGATCGCCTTCCACAGCGCACGGCACGGCCGCAGTATCTCGCGCGGTATCGCCGAACCCTATATGCGGCCGGGCCAGCTCGAGGAACACCTGATCTACCCGGTCACCACCGAGACCACCGACCATCCCGGCGGTTATCAGGGCGCGATCGACGAGTTCTACACCGCGGCCGCCGAACGGCTGGCCGCCCATCTGGCGGCGGGCCGGTCGGTGGCGCTGCTGGCCGCCGGTGATCCGCTGTTCTACAGCTCCTATATGCATATGCACCGGCGGCTGGCCGAGCGGTTCGAGGCCGAGATCATCCCCGGCATCACCTCGGTGAGCGCGGCCTCGGCGGCCCTGGGCACGCCACTGGTCGAAGGCGAGCAGGTACTGACGGTCCTGCCCGCGACACTGCCCGCCGACGAACTGACCCGCCGGCTCGCCGGCAGCGACGCGGCCGCGATCATGAAACTGGGCCGCACCTACCCCACCGTCCGCAAGGCGCTGGCCGATTCCGGTCGCCTCGAACGCGCCTACTACGTGGAGCGGGCCAGTACCGGTCGCGAGCGGGTGCTCGCCGCCGGCGATGTGGACGATGCCCGGGTCCCCTACTTCGCGATCACCATCGTCCCGGGCCCC
>JABFXT010000391.1 GCA_013361595.1 Nocardia sp.
GGCCTTCGGCGGATATACGGCGTTCCAGCGGATCACCAAGAACGAGATCACCGCCTATTTCTCCTCGACCAGTGGCTTGTACGCGGGCGACGACGTGCGGGTACTCGGGGTGCCGATCGGCAAGATCGACAGTATCGAACCGGGCAAGGACCAGGTGAAGGTGACGATGTCGGTGGACGGCGGCGTCGATCTGCCCGCCGACGCCCGCGCGGTGATCATCGCGCCGTCGCTGGTATCGGCCCGGTTCATCCAGATCGCGCCCGCCTACACCGGTGGCGACAAGCTCACCGACGGCGCCGAGATCCCGCTCGAGCACACCGCGGTCCCGGTCGAATGGGACGACATCAAAACCGAACTGAACAAACTGTCCACCGCCCTCGGCCCGGTCGGTGACGACCCCCAGGGTTCGTTCGGCCGGTTCGTCGATACGGCGGCCGACAACCTGGACGGCAACGGCGACAGCTTCCGCGCCACCCTGCACGAACTCTCGGCCACGCTGACCACGCTGTCCGACGGTCGCACCGATCTGTTCGGCACCATCCGCAATCTGCAGAAGTTCGTGGACGTGCTCTCCAAGAGCAACGATCAGATCGTCGAATTCGGCGGTCGGCTGGCATCGGTATCGGGTGTCCTGGCAGGGGTTTCCACGGACCTCGGCGCGGGACTGGACAATCTGGACCTCGCGCTGGGCGATGTGCACCGGTTCCTCGACGGCAGCGGTACCGAACTCACCGAGGGTGTGCAGCGGCTCGCCGATGTCACCCAGATCCTGGTCGACAAGCGACCGGAACTGGAACAGGCACTGCATTCGGGTCCGACCGCGCTGGTGAACTTCTACCAGATCTACAAACCCGCCCAGGGCACCTTGACCGGCGCCATCTCGCTCAACAACTTCGCCGATCCGGTGAGCTTCCTGTGCGGTTCGGTACGCGCCCTCGAACAGAACCAATCCGATACCAGCGCCGACCTCTGCGCCCAGTATCTCGCCCCGGTGCTCAGCTCACTGGCCATGAACTACCTGCCCATCATGACCAACCCGGCCACCGGTGTGACGGCGTTCCCGAACCAGTTGCAGTACACGACACCGGATCTGGCGGGCAAGGTCGATCCGCAGAAGGTCGGCCCACCGGCCGCGCCCGAACCCGCGCCGATCACGGTGCCGGCCGGGGTCGCGGGTCTGGCCATTCCCGGTGTGCAGCTTCCCCAGATTCCCGGCCTGCCCGGAGGAGGACGATGATGCGCCGGCTCGAGTCGCGGCTGCCGGGCGCCCGGCGCCGGATAGCGGCGGTGGGCGTCGGGCTGGCAGTGGCGCTGTCGGCCACCGCCTGCCAGTACGACGGACTCAACTCGCTGCCGATGCCCGGTACCGAGGGCACCGGCGACGACTCCTACAAGGTCCGGATCCAGATGCCGAACGTGACCACGCTGACCCGGAATTCGCCGGTGCGCGTCGACGATGTCGCGGTCGGCACGGTGACCGATATCGAGGTGGAGGACTGGCACGCGCTGGTCACCGTTTCGCTGAAGCCCGATGTGGTGTTGCCCGCCAACGCCACCGCCAAGATCGGCCAGACCAGCCTCCTCGGCAGCAACCACGTCGAACTGGCCCCGCCCGTCGATGTGGCGCCGCAGGGCCGGCTCGCCGAAGGCGATGTCATACCGCTGGACCGGGCCGGGGTGTACCCGACCACCGAGCAGGTGCTGTCCTCGCTGTCGGTGGTGCTCAACGGCGGCGGTATCTCCCAGCTGGAGAACATCACCGGCGAGCTGAACAAGGCGCTCGTCGGTAACGAAGACGAAGTGCGCGACCTGATCCCGCAGATGAACGATCTGATCCGCAACCTCGACGGGCAGCGCAACGACATCATCGCCGCGATGGAAGGGCTGGACCGGGTCAGCGGGCAGTTCGTCCAGCAGACCGATGTGGTGGCCGCGGCCATCGAGGAGATCCATCCGGCACTGACCGTGCTCGCCGACCGCCGGCAGAACATCACCACCACGATCACCAAACTGGGTGAGCTCAGCGATGTGGTGAACCGCCTGATCGCCGCCAGTGGTGACGATCTGAAGGCGAACCTGGCGAATCTGGCCCCGGTTCTGCAGACCCTCGCCGATACGGGCGCCGACCTCACCGAGTCGCTCAAGATCATCGCCTCGTTCCCGTTCCCGCTGAAGAACCTGGACAAGGCGATCAAGGGTGACTACCTGAACCTGTTCATGACCGTCGATCTGACCGGCGCACGGCTGGATTCCAACTTCCTCACCGGTACCGGGCTCGGCGGTATGTTCGGCGGCGTCGAGGTGGCACTGGGCCAGGTCGCCGGAGCCGCCGGCCAGCAGGGCAACCCGCTCACCGCGCCGCTGGCGCCGCCGCCGGGTGCTCCCGCCGCCGGTGAACAGCCGCAACCGACGATTCCGGGGCTGCCGCCGATTCCCGGCCTGCCCGCCATTCCCGGACTGACCGTGCCGATGCCCGGGGAGCAGCCGCAAGGGGGCGAGGGCCGGTGACGCTGTCCAGATTCGTTCGGATCCAGCTGACGATCTTCGCGATCCTCACCGTGGTCGGTCTGGCCGTCATGGGCGGCACCTACGTGGGTGTGCCCGCGCTGCTCGGGATCGGCCGGTACGAGGTCACGGTGGAGCTGGCCGCCACGGGCGGGCTCTACCAGAACGCCAATGTCGCCTTCCGCGGCACCAATGTCGGGGTGGTCCGCGAAGTCCGGCTCACCAGTGAGGGTGTCGAGGCCAAGCTGTCGGTGGACAGCGACTACAAGATCCCGGCCGATTCCTCGGCGCTGATCCGCAGCGTTTCGGCGATCGGTGAGCAGTACGTCGATCTGGTGCCGCCGCCGGATCCAGGTGATGCCGACCTGTACGACGGCAGTGTGATCCCGGTGGACCGGACCGAGCTCCCGCAGGATGTGGGCGCGCTGCTGGACCAGGCCGACCGGCTGCTGGCCAGTGTCGCCGACACCCGGCTGCGCCAGGTCATCGACGAGGCGTTCAAGGCATTCAACGGCGCCGGACCGGATCTGCAGCGTTTCCTCGACTCCGCCTCGCTGCTGGTCCAGGAGGCCAACGACAATGTCGGACCGACCAAACAGCTGATCGAGCAGATCGGCCCGCTGCTGGACACCCAGGTGAACTCCGATGCCGCCATCCGTTCGTGGACTCGGGACCTGGCGACCGTCACCGATACGCTGCGCGCGCACGATCCGGCGCTGCGCAGCATCCTCGCCAACGGCCCGTCCGCGCTGGAGCGGGTGAATCAGCAGTTCGACGATCTGCGGCCCACTCTGCCGCTGTTGCTGAACAACCTGGTGAGCCTGGGCCAGGTGGGTGTCACCTACCACTCCGGCCTGGAACAGATCCTGGTGGTGTATCCGCCGCTGATCGCGGCCCTGCTCACGGCGGTACGCGGGCCGATGGAATACGGCGCGCTGGTCGACTTCATGACCGTGCTCAACGACCCGCCGCCGTGCACCACCGGCTTCCTGCCGCCGGACCAGCGGCGCGACCCGAGCGAACTCGATACCCCCGACACGCCGAAGGGCCTGTATTGCAAGGTTCCGCAGGACGACAAGACCGCGGTCCGCGGTATCCGCAATACGCCCTGTATGGAATATCCCGGCCGCCGGGCGCCCTCGCCCGAATTGTGCCGCACCGGTTACGTTCCGGAGGGAACCAACCCGCCGTTCGGGCCGCCGCAGCCGGTCGCACCGACCGAACCCCCCGGGTCCGTGGCGCCCGCGTCCGCGCCCGATACGGCGCCGGGGGTTGCGGGAGTACCCGCGGCACCTGCTAGTTTCTCGGGCGCAAGCACCCCCGCCGCCGCCCTCTCCTACGATCCGGCCAGCGGGGTCTACACCGGCAGCGATGGAGGCAGCTACCGTCAGGGTGATATCGCCCCCGGCGGTTCGGGCACCGTACCCGCGGATTGGCAGGCAATGTTCGAGGAGCAGCAACGATGAGCGAGACCAAGGACCCCG
>JABFXT010000752.1 GCA_013361595.1 Nocardia sp.
GCGGGGAATCCTTCGCCGAGCTGCTCACGCGGCAGCGAGAGGTGGATATCGCGGCGTTCGCCTACGCCGATGTGCCGTTCGAGCGCTTGGTCGAGGTACTCAACCCGGTCCGGTCGACCGCGCGCCATCCACTGTTCCAGGTCGGTTTCTCGTTCCAGAACCTGGCGCAGTCGAGCCTGGAGCTCCCGGGCCTGACGGTGTCCGGGGTGGACTTCGAGGTCGAGGTCTCCCAGTTCGACCTGCACCTGATCGTGGGTGACAACTACGACGAGACGAACACACCGCAGGGCATCACCGGGCATTTCACCTATGCCACCGCACTGTTCGATCACGCGACCGTGCAGGGTTTCGCGGATCGGCTGACCCGGTTGCTCGCCGCCCTGGTGGCCGATCCCTCGGTACCGGTCGGGGATGTGGAGGTGCTGGACCCCGCGGAGCGGACCGCGATCGTCACCCAGCGCAATGCCACCGGTCATCGGCTGGATTCCGCGGCGACACTGGTTTCACTGCTGGACGCGTCGGTCGCGGCGGATCCGGCGGCGGTGGCGCTGGTCGCCGCCGACGGCGCGCAGATCAGCTACGCGGAACTGGGCGGCCGGGTCAACCGGCTGGCCAGATATCTGATCGCGCGGGGTGTGGGTCCCCAGGACCGCGTGGTTCTGGCGTTGCGGCGGTCGGTGGATCTGGTGGTCGCCATGTACGCCGTCGCCACCGCCGGTGGTGTGTACGTACCGGTCGACCCGGACCAGGCGGCCGAACGTACCGGCTACATCGTGGAAACCGCGGCACCGGTATGTGTACTGACCACCGGTGATACCGGGATCAGCGCCGACTCCGCGCTCGCCGCCGCGCCGGTGGTGGCGCAGGATACTGTGGATCTCGGCGGTTTCGACCCGTCTCCGCTCACCGACGCGGAGCGGGTGGCGCCGTTGCGTGCCGCGGATACCGCGTATGTCATCTTCACCTCGGGTTCGACCGGTCGTCCCAAAGGCGTGGCGGTTCCGCACGCGGCGATCGTGAACCAGCTGCGCTACATCACCGGAGAATTCGGACTGGATTCCGCCGATGCGATTCTGTTGAAGACCGCGGCGACGTTCGACCTGTCGGTCTGGGAGTTCTGGGCTGCCGCGGTATCGGGCGGCCGGACGGTCGTCGCCGAGGTGGACGGTCATCGTGATCCGGCGTACCTGAACGCGTTGATGGCCCGGGAACAGGTCACCACGTTGACAGTTGTGCCGTCGATGCTGGACGCCCTGGCCGGTGCCGGAGACGGTCTCGCGGGTTCGTTGCGGCGGGTGCTCGCCATCGGTGAGGCGCTGCCGGCGGCGACCGCGCAGCGGATGCTCGCGGAGTCCCCGGCTGTCGAACTGTTCAATCTGTACGGTCCGACCGAGGCGGCGGTGTCGATCACCACGCATCGGGTGACCGAGGCCGACCGGGTATCGGTGCCGATCGGGGTGCCGCAATGGAATTCCCGTGTCTACGTGCTGGATGCCAGGTTGCGGCCGGTGCCCGACGGCGTCGCCGGTGAGCTGTACCTGGCGGGCGCGCAGCTGGCCGTCGGCTATTTCGGCCGGCCGGATCTGACGGCGGATCGGTTCGTGGCCGATCCGTTCGCGGTCGGTTCCGCGGCCGGTGCCGGTGGGCGTATGTATCGCACCGGTGACGTGGTCCGGTGGACCGCGGCCGGTGAGCTCGAGTATGTGGGTCGTTCCGATTTCCAGGTGAAGGTCCGGGGTTTCCGGATCGAGCTGGGGGAGATCGAGGCGGCGTTGCTGGCGCTGCCGGAGGTCGCGCAGGTCGCGGTGCTGGCGAAATCGGATCCGCGAACCGGTGATCGGCTGGTCGGATATCTGGTGCTGGACGGCGAGTCCGGCCTGGACACCGGCGCGATCCAGGCGGAACTGTCGCGGCGGTTGCCGTCGTACATGGTGCCGTCGGTATTCGTGGAACTCGATGCGTTGCCGTTGAATGTGAACGGGAAGCTGGATCGCAAGGCGTTGCCGGAGCCGGTGTTCGAGGCGCGGGAGTTCCGGGCGCCGTCGACGCCGATCGAGGAGATCGTGGCGGGTGTCTTCGCCGCGGTACTCGGTACCGACCGGGTGGGCGCGGACGACGATTTCTTTGCCCTGGGCGGTAATTCGCTGGTCGCGACGCAGGTGGCGGCGCGCCTGGGTAAGGCGCTGGACACGACGGTGCCGGTGCGGGCGCTGTTCGAGGCTCCCACGGTGGCCGGCCTGGCTGTCCGGGTGGAGCAGCATGCCGGGTCCGGTGGGCGTAAGGCATTGGTGGCGCAGACACGTCCGGAGTTCGTGCCGCTGTCGTCGGCGCAGCAGCGGATGTGGTTCCTGAACCGGTTCGATCCGGATTCGGTCGCCTACAACTTCCCGCTGGCCATCCGCTTGTCCGGCGATCTCGATGTGGACGCGCTGCGGCAGGCGGTCACCGATGTACTGGAACGCCACGAAACCCTGCGGACTCGCTACCCGGTGGGGCCGGACGGCGCGCCGTATCAGGAGGTGCTGCCGGCCGCCGAAGCGATCACCGGCGGGCTCGCGGTCGTGGCCACCGATGATGTACCGGCGCGTATCAGCGAGCTGATGTCGGCCGGTTTCGATGTGACGGCCGAGGTGCCGCTGCGGGTGGCGCTGTTCGAGGTGGACGGCGCGGCCGGTGAATTCGTGCTGGCGATGGTGATCCATCACATCGCCGGGGACGGTTCCTCGGTGGGCCCGCTGACCCGGGACGTGATGACGGCCTACGCGGCACGTGCGGCCGGGGACGCCCCGGGCTGGGCGCCATTGCCGGTGCAGTACGCGGATTACAGCATCTGGCAGCGCGAACTGCTCGGTGACGAAGCGGACGCGGAGTCGCTGGCGGCGCAGCAGGTCGGGTACTGGAAGTCGGCGCTGGCGGGTGTGCCCGATCAGCTGGATCTGCCGATGGATCGGCCGCGTCCGGCGGTGCAGTCCTTCGCGGGTAGCCGGGTTCCGGTGACCATCGATGCCGATGTGCACAGTGGTCTGCAGCGGGTCGCCCAGGAACAGGGCGCGACGCTGTTCATGGTGGTGCATTCGGCACTCGCCGTGCTGCTGTCTCGGCTGTCGGGCACCGACGACATCACTATCGGTACGCCGGTGGCGGGTCGTGGTGAGCAGGCGCTCGATGATCTGATCGGTATGTTCGTGAACACGCTGGTGTTCCGGACCGAACTGAATCGGGGCGAATCGTTCGCGGAACTGCTGGGTCGCCAGCGGGAGATCGATATCGCGGCGTTCGCGCACGCGGATGTGCCGTTCGAGCGGCTGGTCGAGGTCCTGAACCCGGTGCGATCCACCGCGCGGCATCCGTTGTTCCAGGTGGGCTTGATCTTCCAGAACCTCGCACAAACGAGTCTGGAACTGCCGGGCCTGACCGTATCCGGTATCGAGATCGACGCCGAGATCTCACAATTCGACCTGAACATGGTCATCGGTGACTCCTACGATGCCGCCGGGGCACCAGAAGGACTGGCGGGGTACCTGACCTACGCCACCGCCTTGTTCGATCACAGCACGGTGGAAGGGTTCCTGGACCGGTTCGCGCGGTTGCTGCGCGAGATCGTGGTCGCCCCGGAGACCGCTGTCGGTGATCTGGAGATCCTGGCGCCGGCCGAGCGTGCGCAGGTGCTCGCCGAACGCAATGCCACCGAGCATGCGCTGCCCGCCGGGTTGCTGTTGGACGGGTTCGATGCCGCGGTTGCGGCGTATCCGGATCGTGTCGCGGTTTCGTTCGAGGGGACGAGTCTGTCCTATGGCGAGTTCGCTGGCCGGGTGAATCGTCTGGCTCGGCATTTGATCGCCGAGGGTGTGGGCCCGGAGTCTCTGGTCGGGCTGTTGGTGTCGCGGTCGCTGGACCTTGTCGTGGGCATGTATGCGGTGGTCGCTGCGGGTGGCGCGTATGTGCCGTTGGATCCGGCGCATCCGGCGGAGCGGATCAGCTACATCCT
>JABFXT010000868.1 GCA_013361595.1 Nocardia sp.
CGCACCTCGTCGATATCGATCCGGTCGAGTACGAGAGCGCGCCCCGATGGATCGAATCCCGGCCCGCTCGCGGCCGCATCGGCACTCCCGGCCGCGCGGACGAGGAGATCGAACGATTCGGCCTCCGGCGCACCCGCCGGGCCGATCATCAACTGCACCAGCAGGGCATCGGCCGCGCGCACCGCCGCCGGATCCGCGAGATCGGCATCCGGGCTGTACATCGCTTTGAGTTCGGCTCTCATCACCGCTCCTCGATCTCCAGGTGCGCGTTGCTCTCCCAGTGGCGCGCGGTCGCCGACCGCGACTCGTAGTTGGCTTCCACACCACGGCCGGACGGTTTCTGCTGGGGCGGTCGGTACTGCCGCAATCCGTCGCCACTCACCCACCGATGACCGTCGCCGTAGGGCACCCGGCGCGGTTCGACTCCCACCCAGGCCAGTCCAGCGGCATCCGCCTCGGCCCGGCCCGCCCGGCCGATCCCGAAATTGCCACCGCGCGACCGGGCGCTCCGGACGATCTCGACCACTCGTTGCCGATCGGGACGCGCGGCCGTCCGCTTCCGTTCCGGCTCGCGCGGCGACACCGGCCCCTCCCCGGCCGCACCGTCCGGGCCGGCCACCGGCACCACGGCACTCCCGGTGGCCTCCGCCCCGCGGATCCGACCCGCGCCCGCAGTGTCCGCGCCGTCGAGTTTCCGCGCGGATTCGGTCCCGGCGTCGATCAGATCGCCGACTTCGGCCCGCACTTTCCGCACGTAGGTCTGCACATAGCCGGCCAGCCGGTTCGCGAACGCGGCGTACTCGTCCGGAACCCGCGACACCGGCACCCTTCCCAACGAACAGAAAATGACACCAGTCAGTCTATTTTACTGTGTCCAATCGATGCCCATCGGCTGTCGATGCAGTTGAAAGCCGTGCGGATCGCATACATTCCGCTGCCCCGACACGGGCGGATCACGACCCGGATCAGGCCACGGAGAGCGCATCGTCGAGCGTGACCAGCGCGAGATTGCGGTCCCGGATGATGTCCACCAGCTGTCCGTAGCAGCGGGTCACCGGCGGAAAGTTCGCGTGCCCGATGACGATGGACTGCGGGTTGAAGTATCGGTGCGCACACTCCACCAGGTACTGCTCGGTGATGAGGCCGGAATCCGACAGGGAGCCGTACCACATGACCGGGACGGTGTAGCCGAGATCGGCGGCGACCCGGTCGACCGTGGCATTGTGGCGACCGAACGGCGGCCGATAGAACGGAGCGCCGGTGACACCGAAGGTGTTGTGCAGGAACATCTTGCAGCGGGACAGTTCGTCGGCGACGGCGAACTCCGAGCCGGCGGCGAGATCGGCATGAGCCCAGGTGTGATTGGCGAGCTGCACCTGACCGGCCTCCACCAGGGGACGCAACTCGTCCCGGTGGATGGACCAGGAGTCGTAACAGGCGGTGACGAAGAAGGTGAAACGAGCCCCGGTATCCCGGGCGAACCGGATATAGGCGCCGACGACCTCCGGACTCACCCCATCGTCCACAGTGAGCGCCATGGCGCTGCCCGGCCCGGGCAGCGCGGTGATCACGCCGGGGAGAATCACCGTCGGCGGGCCACCCGGCGGGGGCGGCAGCAGCGGGGGCGGCGGTGGAATCGGCGGATCCACCACTTCGGGAATCCGCACCTCACCCGCGACCGCCGATTCCCCCTGCGCGGCATGACAGCCGGTCAACGCGGCCACGGTACCCGCGGCCAGCAACGACAACACCGCACGCCTGTCCATCGCCACCCCGATCGCATCGTGCTACCGGCAAGATCCATCGACACGTACTCGAGCGGTCCGGACTCTACCGGCGCGGACACGGCAGACAGACCACGAACCGTCACGCAGGCATTTCACGGTCGGCGATTCCTCGCCTACCGTTCGGCTCCTGGTTTTTTCGGTCAGCGGTTCCGCGGACGAATCCGGGAGGGGCGCCATCGGGCCCGCAGCGGCGGGATATCGTCCCGGGCACACCGTCCGCGGGACTCGGGCCGACGGCCCCGGTGGCCACCTCAGTGCTTACGTTTGGATGTGGTGGGTTTGCTGGGCTTCTTCTTGCTGTTCTTGCCGTCGCTGTCGGGTTCCCACTCGTAGCCGGGAGTCCCTTTCTCACAGTAGGAATCGGCGACCTTCGTATCGGTCGCGTCGAATTCGCACCAGCGGTTGCTGCTGCAGGCGACCGAACCGAGACCGGCCGCGAGGGCGATCGCGACGGTGCCGGTGACGGTGCGCAGACGGATGCCGGAATACATGTTCTCTCCAGTTGTCGACGAGAATCGGGCCGCTCGGTGGCGGGTCAGCGAGTGAGCCGGAGCCGGGCCACCACGGCACGGTGGTCGGTGCCCGCGAGGGTGAACGTACTGATGTGATCGGTGGTGCCGCCGGATACCAGAATATGATCGATACCGATGAGCGGACCCCAGGATCTGTCGGCCGGATAGGTGAGCAGCCTTCCCGCTCCGGCCTGTTCGGCCGCGGCGGCGAAACCCCCGTTCACCAGCCGCCGGAAGGCCGCGTGATCACTCGTGGCGTTGAAATCGGCGCCGACCACCGCCGGCCCCCGCGATTCCCGCAGGATCGTATCCACCGCGCTCATCTCCCGAGCCCAGGCGGCCGAATCCACCGTCGGCGGTAGCGGATGGAAGGCGTACACCGTGACCGGACCCAGGTCGGGATGGGTGAGTATCGCCGACAGGTTGCCCAGGACGAACTGCTGGTGCCGCACCGGGTCCGACAGCGGGAAACGGCTGTAGATACCGGTACCTCCGCCACCGGGGCCCGGGTCCAGATAGCTGTACGGGAGCAGGGTGCCCAGACCGTCCGCCGCCAACGCGTCGACGGCCGCCGGGGTGAGCTCGTCCACGGTGAGCACATCGACCTCGCGGTCGCGAACCGCATGTACGAGCGCATCCGTATCGGCGCCGCCGAACAACAGGTTCGATTGCAGCACTGTCAGTTCGGCGCCGATGCCGGCGGCGGCGCGACTGTCCGGAACGAACAACGGCAGCTGGGTCCACAGCACCCCGGCGAGCACCACCACCGCCGCCGCGGCGCTGCGCCAACCACGCGCGGTCAGGAACAGCAGGAGCGCGATCACGGTCGCGAACATCAGATAGGTCGCTCCCGACGCCAGCAGGATCAGCTCCCGCCGCTGCCAGCCCCCGGAATAGAGGGCGATCCCGAGTATCCCGGTCAGCAGCGCACACCACCCCGCGCCGAGCAGCACCCGGCGGACAATATCGCGCGTCATATCCGCAAATCTATCCGGCGCGCTCGAGAGAACCTTTCGAAGTCCTTGCACTCGTCACGGTGACCGGGTCGCCGCTCAGAGTGCTCCACCGGCATCGATCAACTGAGTGGTCCCGGTGACGTAGCGGGCATCGTCGGAGACCAGGTGCAGCACCGTCGCGGTGATGTCCTCGGGTTCCAGGGCCGCTACCGGGAGCCGGTTGAGTGTCCGGGCCGCTTCTTCGAAATCGGCGCGATCCGGTGCCGCCAGATCGGGACGGAAGAGGCGATAGGTGGCGTCGTTGAGGATCATCTCCGTGGCCACGGTCGTCGGATGCACGGTGTTCACCCGGATATCGTGCGGCGCGAGTTCTTTGGCCAGCACTTTCATCAGCATCACCAGACCGGATTTGGACGCCGAATAGTGTGCGGTGTTCTCGTTGGCGTGGAACGCGGCCAACGAACTGGTGATCACCACGGAACCTCCGCGGCCGCCGTCGATGACATGCGGTACCGCCGCCTTCAGCGACTTCCATACTCCGGTCAGGTTGATATCGATCATGTCCTGCCAGACGTCCTCGCTCATCTCCAGAGTCGGGGCCGGGCTGGAGATTCCGGCATTGGCGACGACGATGTCGAGTCGGCCGAACGCGTCCACCCCCGCGGCGGCCGCGGCGGACAGGGCTCCGAAATCACGGACATCGGCGTCCCGGGCGACGATTCGGCG
>JABFXT010000717.1 GCA_013361595.1 Nocardia sp.
GTATCGGAATCGGGTACCGGGAAGACGTTGAGGGCATCGATCTCCGCGCGCCGCTGTTCGAGCGCGGCCACACAGACCCGGCCCCAGGCCAGGAGTTCGAGCCCGCCCAGCCCGCCGGGCGCGGAATCGGTGGCCGGCGTTCCGCCGCTCACCTGCCGGGTATCGGGCACCGCCACCTCGTTCCTCGTCGTCGCCACCGTCGAACGCCAGGTTAGCGACCGCGCCCGACACCCGGACCGGGACCGGGCGGGTTCGCGCGGGCGCCGACCCACCCCGGTTTGGTGGATCGCAGCGGGTCGGGCTACCCTTGCAGGGTTGCCTGGCGCGGCCCTTCCCGGTCTGCGCTGTTCCGATGGTCATCGAATCCGCCGATGCTCGTCGGCGAGGCATGACGACATTGATCAGGATCGACCGCTGTACCGGTGGCAGGTCCCCCATGATGACATGAAGGAGTTCGCGACTATGGCTGCCGTCTGCGACGTCTGCGCCAAAGGCCCCGGCTTCGGTAAATCGGTCTCGCATTCGCACCGGCGCACCAACCGTCGCTGGAACCCGAATATCCAGACCGTGCGGGCGCAGGTCGCCCCGGGTAACACCCGCCGGATGAACGTGTGCACCTCCTGCCTGAAGGCGGGCAAGGTGGTCCGCGGCTGATCACCGGTTCACCGGTTTTCCGCCGCGGAGCCCCACAGCTCTTCGATACGACTCGCCCCGGCTCCACACAGGAGCCGGGGCGAAGTCGTATCGCTGTCCGGAAGGAGCACCTGACGAGTACGAACGCCGGGGAGCCGGCCGGTACGGACTGGCGGCTCGCTCCGCTGGAGCCCGCCCACGCACCCGCCCTGGCCGCCTGCCATATCGCGTGCTGGCGCGAGGCCTACCGGGGCCTCGTTCCCGACCATGTCCTGGACGCTTTCGATCTCGAACACCGGGCCGCCGCCTGGGAGCGGATCGCCCGGAACCACTCCGGACGGATCCTGGTGGCGGAATCGGGCGCCGGTATCGCCGGATTCACCCACTACGGCCCGCCGCGCGACGAACCCGCGGTGGCCGAGCGGGAGCTCCAGGCCATCTATATCCGGGCCGAGTGGTACGGCCGCGGCTTGGCCCGCGCCCTGCTGGACGCGGTACTGGACCCGGATCGCTCGTGTTCGCTCTGGGTTTTCGAACGCAACCCCCGGGCCCGCGCTTTCTACGCGAAATACGGTTTCGTCCCCGACGGCACCACCCGGGCGGAACGTTTCGCCACCGCCACCGAGATCCGCATGGTGCGGCGGTAGCGATTTCGCCCGCCGGTCGCGCCCAGTAATGTCGCGGAAATGAGCACCGAAGCCGAATACGTCCGCACCGATGACGGGGTTCTGGAGATCACCCTGTCCACTGCGGCCAAGGGCACCTCACTGGATTTCGCCGGGGTCGCCGCCGGTACCGCCGCCCTGGCCGAAGCCGGCTCGGATATCGGGGCCGTACTGCTCACCGGCGCGGGGCCGAACTTCTGCGCGGGCGGGGACGTCCGCGATTTCGCCGCGGCGCCGGACCGTTCCGCGCACCTGTACCGGCTCGCCGACACCCTGCACGTTTTCGTCCGGGCGCTGGACAGCGCACCGGTACCGGTCGTCGCCGCGGTCCACGGGTGGGCGGCGGGCGCCGGCATGAGCCTGGTCTGTGCCGCCGATATCGCGGTCGGTGGACCGGGCACCCGGATGCGTCCCGCGTATCCGGGTGTCGGGCTGAGCCCGGACGGCGGCATGTCGTGGACCCTGCCGCGGCTCGTGGGCGCGGCCAAGGCCCGCGAGATCCTGCTGACCGACGCGGTGCTCGACGCCGCGGAAGCGCAGCGCCTCGGCATCCTCGCCCGGCTCGCCGAAAGCGACGAAACGGTCCGCGACGAGGCCCGCGCGCTGGCACGCGCACTGGCACGCGGCCCGCGCGCCAGCTACACCTCCATCCGCACCCTGCTCAGCCGGTCGGCCACCGCGACCCTGAGCGAGCAGCTGGATGCCGAACGCGATGCGATGGGTGCGGCCGCCGGCAGCCCGACCGGCCGCGAAGGCGTGGACGCCTTTCTCGCCAAACGGACCCCGGACTATTCCGGGCTGAGCTGACCGACCACGCGGCCGGGCGGCGCGGTCTCCGCCACGCCGACCGGCTCCGGTAGGCGTCCGGCAGCCACCGCCGGAGCATCCGGGCGCGCATGATCAGCGGTTTCCGCCGCTGTGCCCCGATCAGCGAGAACGTGTGACGAACTTCGCGACCGCCTCGGTGAACGCGTCGTTGTCGTCGCCGGCGGCGGTATGGGCGGCATTGCCGATCTCCGCCAGTTCGGCGTGCGGGACGAGTTCCAGGAATTCCGCGGCGCCCTCCGCGCTCACCACATCCGATTGCAGGCCCCGGACCAGCAGCACCGGTATGTCGAGAGCCCGTGCCGCACCGTCGAGAGTCCGCGCCATGGTGTCGGGGTCGGCGGATTTGTCGCCGAGAATGCCCGGATCCCAATGCCAGTACCAGCGACCGTCGCGTTCGCGCAGGTTGCGCAGCAGTCCCGCGTTGGATTTGGGCCGTGGCCGGTGCGGGAGGTAGTCGGCGACGGCGTCCGCGGCTTCGTCGAGGGTGGCGAACCCGTCCGGATTCCGGCTGAGGAAGGTCAGCACCCGGTCGACGCCCTCGGGTTCGGGCCGGGTGACGATATCCACCAGGACCAGTGCGGAGATGGCGTCGCCGCCGGGCGCGGCGGTGGCGAGCAGGCCGGTGATACCGCCCATACTCGCGCCGACCACGACCACCGGCCCGCCGCCCAGCTGATCCAGCACCGCGAGTACATCGCCGACCATGGCCTCGTAGCGGTAGTCGCGATCCAGCGCCCACTGGCTGTCACCGTGGCCGCGCGCGTCGAGCGTGACCGCCCGGATACCGGCAGCGCCGAGCCGGGCGCCGGTCTGCTTCCACGAATACCGGGTCTGACCTCCACCGTGCAGGAACAGTACGGCCGGGCCGTCCGCGGGGCCGTACTGGTCCGCAACGAGCTCGATCCCGCCCGCACCGCGTAACCGCAGCTGGACGGGATCGAGCAGATTGTTCGCATTACTCACGATTTTCAGCATCGCAAATATGCGGGCGTTACGCCGTACGAACGGACAGATCAGCAGTCCAGATCCATGGCGCTCAGGGTCCGCTGGAACAGGCAAGCGCCCTTGGCGTTCACCGACGCGGAAATGGTCGACGAACCGGTCGAGGTGAAATCCTCGGCGATGGGGCCCGCGGGCTCGGTCACCGGACTGGCCGGTTCCAGCCGCAGCGGGGCCGCTCCGGCCGTCGCCCCGGCAGCGCCCGACAGGGCGGCGCCCAGCGCGAGCGTGGCGGTGATGCCGCGCAGTTTCATGGTGTGCTCCTCTACTTGTTTCTCGTTCGACGCCCGCTCACGGCAGGCGCCAGTCCACCGGCTCGGCGCCGAGTTCGTCCAGTAGTTCGTTGACCCGGGAGAACGGACGTGAGCCGAAGAATCCTCGTGATGCCGACAGCGGTGACGGGTGCGCGGATTCGATACTGGGCACCTCCGCCGCGGCCAGCGCCGGTTTCAGCGAGGCGGCGTCGCGACCCCACAGCACCGCGACCAGCGGCTCGTCCCGCGCTACCAGAGCGCTGATCGCCTGCTCGGTAACCTTCTCCCAGCCTTTGCCGCGATGCGAGGCCGGTGTGCCCGGAGCGACCGTCAATACGCGGTTCAGCATCAGCACACCCTGGCGCGACCAGGGGCTCAGATCCCCGCAACTCGGGGTGGGATGGCCGAGATCCTTGGTGTATTCGGCGAAGATATTGGCGAGGCTGCGCGGGACCGGCGAAACATCGGGCGCCACCGAGAAGCTCAGGCCCATGGCGTGCCCCGGCGTCGGATAGGGGTCCTGACCGACGATCAGCACCCGGACGTCCTCGAACGGCTCCTGGAAGGCACGCAGCACATTCTCCCCGGCG
>JABFXT010000049.1 GCA_013361595.1 Nocardia sp.
TCCGGTCCGATGCCCACCTAAGGCAAGATTTCACCGCCACTACCTCGGCCTACGACAGATCATCCGACTCGCGCCGAAACTACCCGCATAGGCGGGCAAGCCTGTTAAGTTAGTCATCATTCTCCACGGTTGGCATACAACCGTTCGCCGACCGACGGAAGGAAATTCAATGATGAACTCCCCCCTGCGCCTGGCCATCGCCTCGATCGCCGTGGCCGGCCTGATCGCCACCGCGGCCGGCGCGACGGCCGCTCCCCCGGCCGCCCCGGTGCCGGTCGCCGAAGGCGGGACCGGATCGGCAATGGTGGATTCGGGCTCGGCGGCCGCGCAATCGGCGGTCGGTGCCGTGCAGAACGGCGATATCATCGGAATAATCGTGTTGCTCGCCCTCACGCCCTTCCAGATGCTGACCGGCGGCGTCTGCGACCTCGCCACCCTGTCCGCACTACCGAATCCGTGTGCCCCGAGCAGCTACTGACCGCTACCCGGACCGGATCCGTTCACCTCGGGAGCCGGGACGACACCACCGGCCAGCGGAATGTTCCAGGCGTCGTACTCGTACACCCAGTCACCGTTGCCCGTCGCTTTCAGCCATTCGTTGGACCGGGAGCCGCGCTGGATCCGCGCGGTCCGGTCCATCCGGGTGTTCTCGTACCCCGCCAGCGCGTCGGCCGCGCCGGTGTAGCCGTCCGATCCGAGGCAGCGCGCCAGCACCACCGCGTCCTCGATCGCCTGGCCCGCGCCCTGCGCCATGAACGGCATCATCGGATGACACGCGTCGCCGAGGAGCGTGACCGTTCCCTCGGTCCAGGTGGGCAGCGGATCACGCACGTACAGGGCGGATTTCAGGACATCGTCGCAGGCGTCGAGCAGGGCGCGCGCCTCCGGGTGGAAGTCCCGGTACAGATCGCGCAGTTCGTCGGCACTGCCGGGCGTCGTCCACGATTCCTCGGTCCACTCGGCCTGCGCGCAGGTGGCGAAGATGAAGATATCCTTGCCCTGGCTCAGCGGGAAGGTCACGATCTGCGTCGCGGCATCCGGTCCCCACCATTTGGTGAAGCAGTCCAGATTCGGCACTGCGGCGACCGCGGCCGCCGGCACCACCGCACGGAACGCCACGACACCGGTGAACGTGGGGTGTTCCCGGCCGAACAACGCGGTGCGAACGGCCGAATGGATACCGTCCGCGCCGATGATCACATCGGCCCGGTGGGTGCCACCGTCGGCGAAGTGGATCACCCCGTCGCGGACATCGGCGACCTGCCGGCCCAGCGTGACGTTCTCGCTCGGCAATGCCGCCTCGAGCGCGGACATGAGATCACCGCGATGCAGGGTGAGCTGCGGCGATCCGTAACGTCGCTCAGCCGACGAGCCCATCTCGAGCCGTGAGGTCTCCGCCCCCGTATCCCAGGTCCGGCTGATCCGGAACTGCGGCCGGGCCGCCGAATCCCGCAGCGCCGCGCCCAGACCGAGACCGTCCAGTGCCCGGACGGCGTTCGGGGTGAGGTTGATATCGGCGCCCACCCGGGCGAACCGCGCGGTCCGCTCGAAGACCTGCGCGTCGATGCCGACCTTCCGCAGGGCGAGAGCAGCGGTGAGACCGCCGATACCCGCCCCGCAGACCGCCACACTCGGTGCCTTGCTCATGAACTCTTCCTAACTTTTCGAGAGTGTGAAACCGATCCGGGCCGACGGCGGATCAGGTGCTCGTATGTGCGCCGATAACGCCTTGGGCCTCGATCTCCACCTTCAGACCGGGCTCGACGAGCGCCGACACCTCGACAAGCGTCGAACACGGGAGATCGCCGGCGAACACTTCGGAGCGGGCCTTGCCGACCGACGCCCGGTCGGCGATATCGGTCAGATAGACACGCAATACGAGGATGTCGTCCACCACCGCCCCGCAGGCCTCGGTGAGCGCCCGCACCCGCCGGAATGCCTCCCGGGCCTGGAGGTACGGATCCGCGCCGCCCACTGTTCCGCCGGGTCCGCCGGCGTGCATCCCGGACAGGAAGAACTGATCGCCGTGCACCCTGGCATTGCTGAACATGCCCGGCCGCGGTGCCTCCGGAACCGTCTCCGCCGCAACCCGGCTCATGCGCCGCGCCGCTCGGCGGATTCACGGGTCAGCCGCTCACGGACCGGTACGAAGTCGTAGGTCGGGTAGAAGTCGGTGTGGAACACACCCCAGGCCCGCCGTTCCAGCTCCACATTCACGGCGGCGAGCTTCGCCACCGGCAGCCGCAGCGTCACGATCTGGCCCACCCCCATGGCGACCACCCACGAGACCACCTCGCAACCCGGCGGTGGAAAGTGCTGCCACCAGCCGGCGTCGTCGAGTTTGCTCTGGATCTGTTCCATATTCTGCGACTGGTCGTGCCGCAGGAATACGGTCAGCATCATGGTGTCGGCGGAGTCCGCCCCGGCCGTGCTCATACCGGTTCGCCGGCCAGGATCGCGGCCTGCTTCTTCGCGTCCGCGCGGTAGATCCGGCGGATCCGCGAGACACCGAGGTCGTGTTGGTAGAGGTGTTCCTCCTGGTCGGCGTCGGCGGCCAGGGCCTCGAGCACTTCGCGGTCCTGTTCGAGTACTTCCCAGTGCCGGGCCTCGAGCCGCGTGCGGTAGAGGAAACGCCACACCTCACGTTCCCAGCCGTCCACGCGGCGGGTACGCCAGTGGAAGATCGCGGAATTGTCGGCGTCGATCGGCGTCGCCATGCCGACGATGCCGAATACCCCGCCGGGCCCGGCGTTCGGAGCGTAGGGGATCTCCAGGTCGACATAGTCCATGGATCCGCGCACGTACTCGACCCAGTCGAAGTTCACGCCGACCTGATCGGTTTTCTCGAAGAAGAAGCCGCGGTCGGTCTCCCGGATCCGGAAGCGCGCCGAGGTGTCACCACCGGACATCGAATGCGAATCGCGGTGCAGGAACGCACCGTGCATCGGATCGAGCACATTGTCCATATAGAAGCGCCAGGGTCCGGCCCATTCCGCGAAGTTCGGGAACCACGAGACCGCCTCGTCGGTCAGCCGGTCGGGCAGCACGAACGGTGTGGGTTCGGAATCATGGGTCAGCGGGACGAACGCGAAGATGGTGTCGGCCGCCTCGACGACCTGCAACGACACCGTCGCCTGCTTACCTTCGAGCGCGCAACCGGGCATACCGGGTACGGAGACGACCGTGCCGGTGCCGTCCACTTGGACACCGTGGTACTTGCAGGCGAGCCGGTCGCCGAGATGCTGCCCGACCGACAACGGGGCGCTGCGATGCGGGCAGCGGTCCTCGAGCATATGGACGGTTCCCTGCGGATCCCGGAAGAGGACCCAGTCGACGGACAGGCGGGTGACTTTCTTGGATTCGCCGGGCCGCACCATGCGCGACGGCAGGATCGGATACCAGCGGTCGCGTAGCCCGGTGGCGGCGATATCGGCGGCGGTCATCTCCCTGCGGACGCCGACCGCGCGCTTCTTCGGACCGCCGGTCGCGGTCGGGGCGGATGTGGTCGCGGTGGTCATCTCAGTCTCCCAGTCGTCGCATCTCGGCGCGGAAATTGTCCTCGGTCCAGGCCTGCCCGTCGGGAGCGTGCAGCCCCAGCTCGTTCAGTCCCGCGATCAGTCCGGGCAGGTCATGGGTGCCCCGGCCGAAAACCTCCATGATCGAACCGGACAGTTTGGTCTCGTAGGGGCTGATCGGTTCGGGGTGTGTCTGGTTGGGTTCGAGGTAGTGCGCGGCTTGTTCAGGCATTGGCTTTCTCCTGTCGCTGCGATGCCATGGCATCGAGACCTTCGGCGATGATGGTGAACGCGGTGACCCATTCGTTGAACGACGCCGCACGTTCGCGGTGGGCCGGGATCGTGCCACCGTCGATGACGACGAAGACGCCGTTGTCGATGCCACCGGCGATACTCTGCGCGGTAGCGATATCCGCGTGCCCGTCGGGGACCGAGGCGATCACCAGGCTCGGG
>JABFXT010000052.1 GCA_013361595.1 Nocardia sp.
GACGCTCTTCCGATCTGGGCGAACACCCGGCCGACCTCGGGCCGCAGCGCACCGAGTCGTAGGCCGGCGTTCAGGAAGGCCGCCATCCGCTTCACCGCCACAGCGTCGAGAGTGTGCTCGAAACTCCGGTAACTGTGCACAGTGAGCGATGTGCCCCCTGGGAAGGGCGTCGGCCGCGGATCCAGGAAGCCCGCGGCCACCAGGGTCGCGCCGGGGCGGGCCGCATCCAGGAGATCCCGCTGACCGGGCCCCATGGCGAGGTCCAGGACGATATCGGCGCCGGTCCCGCCGGTATGGCGCCGGGCGGTTTCGGCGAAGTCCTCCTGGTCGGTGCCGATCACCGCGGCGGCCCCGGCGGCGATGAGCGAATCGCGCTTCGTCGCGGTGTCGCGAGTGACAGCGATGGGCACGGCGCCGATCTGATTCGCGATCTGCATCGCCGACCGGCCGACACCGCCGGACGCGGCGGAGATGAGGACATGGTCGCCCGGACGCATTCGCGCCTTCTCGACGAGCGCGCCGTAGGCGGTGGAGTACGCGACCCAGACCGCGGCCGCCTCCTCGACGCCGAGCCCGGTGGGACGGGCGAGGACGCGGCTCGCGGGGACCGTGGTGTACTCGGCGTAGCTACCCCGGGTGCTCGCGTCCGGAACAGCGGTCAGGATGACGGGATCGCCGATATCCAGCCCGGTCACCCCGGGGCCCACGGCGTCGATGATGCCGGTCCCCTCGACACCGAGGCGGGCATGCGGCAGGGCGACGGGGGCAGGTGACGCGCCGGAACGCACCATCCGGTCGAGCGGGTTCACCGCGAACGCCTCGATCCCGACCCGCACCTCGCCGGCCGCGGGTTCGACGACCGGCTCCTCGACGATGTGCAGGACATCCGGCCCGCCGAACCGATCGAACACGACTACTCGTGGCATGGTGTTTCCTCCGCATCAGGCGCTGAATTCGTTGCAACCGAAACGCTACGGAGCCCTGGGTTACCTCCTGGTACCTTCGAATTCCATGCAGAACACCGCGGGACCGGCCTTCCTCGCCGACTGCCCCACCCGCCTGGCGGTCGAGATCATCTCCGACAAATGGACTGTGCTGGTGCTCTTCGGGCTCAGCGGTGAACCGCGCCGCCACGGTGAGCTCGTCGAACTCATCGGCGGCGGCATCTCGCGCAAGGTCCTCACCCAGACGCTGCGCCGACTCCAGCAGTACGGCCTCGTCGAGCGCCACGCCGAAGCGCCGCGGCGGGTCGTGTACAGCCTCACCGACCTCGGCCGGACGCTCGTCGAGCCCATCGATGTGCTGACCGACTGGGCACGGGAGCACGGTGCGGCGATCGTCGACTTCCAGGAGGCGGACCGCGTCCCCACCGACCCAGCGTGACCTTCTCGCTCCACGCCGCGGCTATCGACCGCCTCGGCGTATGCGTCCCGGTAGCGGTCTCGGCCGGCGGCCGAGTCGAAGTGACCCACCGGCGAGGTGTCCCGCACGATGAGCCAGGCCGCAATCGCCGCGGCGATCACAACGGCGGCCACTCGGAGCACGCCGCGGAACCGCGCCCGGCCGGCCCGCCGGGCAGCCGGGCAGCCGGATGTTCCCGCAGTCTCTGCGTCACCGCGGCCAGCAACGTCCGCCGGCACCGCAGCCGCAGCTCCGCGATCTCGAGCAGCCGAACCTGTTCGCTGTAGGTCTCGACCAGCGGCAAGCCGGCCTGCCGGTACAGCGTCGCGCCGACTCGTCCAGCCGCAGGCCCGCGCTGGTCAGCAGCTGGATCCGGCGGAGCCGATCCAGCTTCTCCGGGCCGTAGCGCCGGCGACCGCTCTCGTCCCGCTCCGCGACCAAGAGTTCGATGCGGTCGTAGTACTGCAGCGTGCGCACCGTGGTCTCGCACCGGAAGAGGCGGTCCGCCGACCAGGCGAGTTCACCAGCGGTGCGATGCGGTCAGGGAACGAACACTTCGGCCGTGGCCGGAATGCCCGGGCGGTCGGTGCGCACGGTGAGCGCGACCCGTCCCGGGCCCGGGTCCACATGCACGTAGAAAGGCCGCGAACCGGTGTTGCCCGCCGGGATGAAGTGGCTCACCGAGCCGCTGCGGCCGGTGTCGAGGTTGCGCCAGTCGACAATCGCCGTGACATCGCCCAGCGGAGAGAAGCCCTGCGTGATCCGCAGTTCTATGGAGTGGGCGGTTCCCGGGAAGGCGTGGTACTGGGACAGCGGGCCGTCATAGGCGACTCCGGCCGCACTCAGCATGCCGACGCAGATACCGTTGCCCAGCGTCCACGCCGGGGCCGTCCGGACCTCGGTGGTGGCACATGTCCGGGGTCCGACATTGGACGCCCCGAGCTGACAGGGATCGGCGGCGGCGGCGATGCCCGGCGCTGTCACAGCCATCGCCGCACCGACGAGTCCGGTAGCTGCTGTCGTGGCCAATTTCCGTGCAATCGTCATGCACGGATGATCGTGCGCCCCTTGACATTCATTACATCGCGCGCCGTTTCGCCGATCGCGATCGAGGACGCGCGCCTCGCGCACCGTCGCCGGTCGTGGACATCGATCCCGCACAGTTGTGGACGCCGGAATCGAACCTGCTGTTCCCGCTGGTGACACCGTAGAATTACGGTATCGAACCGCGCGCATTGGACCGGCCATCCGGAAGGTAGGTGTACCGATGACGCATCACAACGACCCCCTGGCCGCCGGCATGCACACCGCACACACATGGTTGCGGACCGTCGCCGACGCTCTGGGTACCGAAGATCTCACGTTCACACTGCGCGCACTGCGCGCGTGGATGCACACCGTCCGGGATCGGATCGGCGTGCCCAACTCCGCACATCTCAGCGCGCAGCTCCCCGATTTCCTGCGGGGCATCTGGTACGAGGGCTGGGTACCGAGCCGGGTGCCGGGGAACCACAGCGTCGCGGAGTTCGTCGACGAGTTCTCGGAGCGCGCCGGGATCTCGGCGGGTGATGTCGCGTTCACCGCCGGCTGCGTCACCTCCGCCCTGGACGAGATGATGTCTCCCGGCCAGCTGGATCACGTGTTCGCCGTATTCCCGGAGCGCCTCGGCCTCGTACTGCGCGGCGCGACGCCGATGGCCGAAGCCTGACGCACCGCCGCCCGCCCGGATCCGCCAGCCTCGGTGCACGCACCCACCGGCCGAACGGGGGCCCGCGAAGCCGGGCATCGAATCGGGCGCCCACCAGAGCATCAGGTACGTCTGGTCGTCACCCGGCCGATGGGACATTCGGCCGCCGTGCCGCTCTCGGCGGACGGGACGGGCCCGCATCCCTCGGATGCGGGCCCGTCCTGTCCGGCGCTGTCACCCTTGGATCAGCCTGCGGCGCAGCCCCTCGGTGGCGACGACGAGTGCGGGGACCAACGTCAGGTGCGTGATCGACAGCGCGATGGTGGACGCGGTATCGAAGTCCGCGCTGACGGTCAGGCCGATGGTGACGACGGCGAGCACCGAACCGATCACCGCCGCCATACGCAGCACACCGATCCACCTGTAGGACAGCAGTACAGCGGCGCCGAGGCCGATCGCCATCGGGACGACCGTCATCGTGATGATGCCACCGGGGGCCACGCTCTGCACCCGGCCGGCGTCGGTCATTTCGAATGTGCCACCGGCGGCCGCGCCGACCAGCCAGACGACGAGATTGGCCAGAAGAGCGGCGACGATCGCGCCGACGAGGGCGACGGGACGATTCAGTGCGGGGATGCGGACAGCGGTGCCGGGGGCAGTGGTCGCGGTGCTCATGATGATCTCCTGAAGCTGTGCGGTTCGTATGAGATCATCATGAAACCTAAACAATTATTTAGGTCAATAGGTATGTCGCAGGTCACTCGGCACACGCGCGGCCCGCCCGGCAGATCCCGCCCCACCGACCCAGGGACGTGACAGTCCGTATCGTCGGCTCGGCTGCACGAGAAGGAGTCCCGTCCCACGATCCCCGGGTCAGC
>JABFXT010000481.1 GCA_013361595.1 Nocardia sp.
GTCGCGCGGCCACCGCAGGGTCAGGTCATCCTGTTGCACGCCGGGACCTCGGATCGTTCCCGCGAACTGGGTGCCCGGGAGGCCGATGTGATCTTCGCCGGGCAACCCGATCTGGACTCGGCCAAGGAGTACTACGCCGATGTGAAGGCGCGCGCCGCGCGATACGGCCGCGCTGCCGACGAGATCCGGATCCTGCCGGGGCTGAGCGTGGTCGTGGCACCCACCACCGCGGCAGCCGTCGAGATCTACGACCGGCTGAATTCGCTGGTGCCGCTGGATCCCGAGCACGAAACCGTCGATTCGGTGCGATTCGGCGGTCTGGGACAGGGACTCAAACGCAATCTCGCCTCCGTTTCCCAGGTTCTCGAAGTGGAGGTGTCCGGTCACGGTGTGCACGATCCGGTGTCCCGGGAAGTATTCGACGCCGCGGCTCCGGCAGGCCGCAAGATCTTCGCCGGTATCACCGAGACCACCCGGCGCACAGTCGGAGGAGCCGCTCCGATCACCTATTTCGATCTGATCAACGGCATCACGGTCGGCTCCCGCACCGTGGTCGGCAATCCGATCGAGGTGGCCGACCATATCCAGCGCTGGTTCGAGGAGGGCGCGGCCGACGGGTTCAACATCTTCCCCGATTTCGTACCCGGCTCGGTGCAGGCGTTCACCGAACTGGTGGTGCCCGAATTGCAGCGACGCGGACTGTTCCGCACCGAATACCCGGGCACCACCTTCCGGGATCACCTGGGCCTCGAGCGGCCGGCGAACCGCCATCGCGAGCGGGCCCCGCTTTTACCGGAACCGAACTGAAAGGACAAGGACGGTGGCTCTCGACCAAGCCGAGGCAGTAGTCGTTCGCCCGGCCGCGCCCCGGACCCGCAAGGCGACCCGAGGGCGGTTGCGCGCGGCGGTATCCCCGAAGAATCTCGCCCTCACCGCCGGTCAGCTGGTCGTCGTCGTCATCGTGCTGTCGATCCTGCAGTGGCTGGTGGATTCCGGCCGGGTGGAGTCCATCTACCTGGCCTCACCGACCCAGGTCCTCGGCGTGTTCCCGCGACTCGTCACCGAGGAACACCTCTTCGGCAATCTGCTGATCACCCTGTACGAGGCCATCGTCGGCACCACCCTGGCCTTCGTGGCGGGTGTGGCGACCGGAATCTATATGGGTCTCTCGCGCACCGCCGAGCGGTTCCTCAATCCGTTCGTGGGCGCGGCCATGGCCGTTCCCAAGGTCACCATCATCCCGCTGCTCACCCTGTATCTGGGGGTGGGTGTCAACCACAAGATCGTGATCGTCTTCCTGTTCGGCTACTTCCTGTTCGTCTTCAACACCATCGCCGGGATCAAACAGGTCCAGGAGACCCATCTCAAGGTCGCCCGTGCGAACGGGGCGTCCCGGTGGCAGACGATTCTGAAGGTGATCCTGCCGTCGGCCTCGCCCAGTATCGTCGCCGCGCTGCGGATCGAGGCCGGTACCGCCCTGGTGGCGGCGCTGTTCGCGGAGATCATCGCGTCCAAGGCGGGACTGGGCAATATGCTCAACCGCGCGATCGGCGTCTACGACACCGCGACCCTGTTCGCCCTGGTCCTGTCCATCACGGTGTTCTCGGTCCTCATCATCTCGGCGGTGAACCTGCTGGAGAAGAAGGTCTTTCTCCGCTGGAAGTACGCCTGACAAAGCGGCTTTCGCCGATCACTCCCATTTCGAAGGAACAGCTGTGTTCAAGAAGAGATCTCTGGCCGTGCTCGCCGGTGCGCTGGCGCTGGTCCTGGCGGCCACCGGCTGCTCCGGAACCGTCGAATCCCTCGCGGGCGACGGTGGTTCCGGCGGCGACGGCCGCAGTGTGCTGACCCTGCAGGACAGCACGTCCTATACGCAGTTGCCGATCCGGTTCGGCGTCGAGAAGGGTTTCTTCGACGAGGAGGATCTCGAGGTGAAGTTCACCCAGGTCCAGGACGCGGTGACCGGGGTGGCGACCGGCGAGCTGACCCTCGCCTTCGGTCCCACCAGCAACTACCTGCGCGCGGCCGAGAAGGGAGCGCCGATCAGGATCATCAGCTCCGCGTTCCGGAGCAAAGGGCCGTTCTTCCTCATCGCGCGTCCCGGGATCCGGTCGTTCGCCGACCTGCGCGGTAAGACCATCGGGATCGCCACGGCCGGTAGCAGTATGGAGACCTACACGCGCAAGATCCTCAGCGCCAACGGTGTGGATCCCGACGACGTGAGCTTCATCGCCAACGGGGTGAACGAACAGGCGTACGGCACCCTCACCAGCGGCCAGGTGGATGCCACCATCATCCACCAGCCCTTTCCGGCGCTGGGCGAGCTCCAGGGCAAATCGGTGACCCTGGCCCGCGGCTGGGACTACCTGCCGACTTACCACACCGGCGTCCTCATCGCCGGAAAAGAGGTGATCGACAACGATCCCGACCTACTGCGGCGGAGCCTGCGCGCCTATTTCAAGGCCTACACCTACGCCAAAGAGCACTATGACGAGTATCTGCCGTGGCTGAAATCGAAGCTCGGCACCATCGACCCGAAGGCGGTCGAACTCGCGTTGCGGCAGGAAGACGATATCTGGGACAACAACCCCGCTATCGATCCGGTGGCGATCCGCGACACCCAGGACATCGAAATCGAGATGGGCTTGCAGGACGCGCCCTACGACGCCGGCAAGTATATCGATACGCAGTTCATCCCGCAGGAGTACGTGAAGGATTTCACCTACCCGCGGCCGGCGCGCTGACCCGGTCGGCAGCGCGGTAGCACGACACGATCAGCGAGGTAGATCTGTGGCAACCTTCGAAGTACGCGGTCTGGGCAAGGAATTCCCGGCGGATCCGCCGGTGCGGGCGCTGGACGGTATCGACCTGTCCATCGGCGAGGGTGAATTCGTCGTTCTGCTCGGTCCCAGCGGCTGCGGTAAGAGCACCCTGCTCGACATCCTGTCCGGGTTGCAGGACAAGACCGAGGGCGAGGTGCTGTTCGAAGGCGTGCCGGTCGCCGGGACGAACGGGCGGGTCGGGGTCGTGTTCCAGGACGCTTCGCTGTATCCGTGGCGGACCGTGGCGCGCAATGTGGAGATCGGGCTGGAGTTCCGCGGGGTGTCGCGGGCGCAGCGGCGCGCGGCCGCGGCGGAATACCTGGCCCAGGTCGGCCTGGCCGGATTCGAACGCAAGTATCCACATCAGCTCTCCGGGGGTATGCGGCAGCGGGCGGGAATCGCACGAACGCTGGCCACCGAACCGGCGGTCCTGCTGATGGACGAGCCGTTCGGTGCCGTCGACCACCTCACCCGGATCCAACTGCAGCGGGACCTACTGGCGCTGTGGGAGAGCCGGCGCCGGACGGTCGTCTTCGTCACCCACGATGTGGGCGAAGCGGTGTATCTGGCCGACCGGGTGATCCTGCTGTCACCGCGGCCGGGCCGGGTGTATCGCGAATTCTCCGTGGACGTCCCCCGCCCGCGCCGCAAGGGCGATATCGAACTGCTCGCCCTGGAGAGCGAGATCTATCGAGCACTCGGCCGGATGGAGGAACAGGCGGGCGTCGGGTCGTGAGGCGGTCCGGTGCCTCGACGTGACCGGCACCGGGTTCGCCGGGTTGCGCGCGGATCACTGAGCTGGGCAGCCGGATCCGGCCGGGCAGCGGCTCGGGCCCGGAACAGTTCCGGGCCCGTCCGTACACAAGCGTTGGCCCCACCGTCCACCGTGAGAGTGCTGCCGGTGACGAAATTCCCGCCGTCACCGGCGAGGTAGGCGACAGCGGAAGCGATCTCGGCCGCCGCCGCGTACCGGCCGAGGGCGGTGGCCGCCCGCTGGGCGTCGGCGGGCGCGCTGTCGGCGGGGTTCATCTCGGTATCGGTCGAACCGGGTTGGACCACGTTGACCGTGATCCCGCGCGGCCCCAGATCCCGCGCCAGACCATTGGTGAAACCGATCAACGCCGCCTTTCTCATCGTGTAGAG
>JABFXT010000659.1 GCA_013361595.1 Nocardia sp.
CGTCCGGTGGCGCGACCACCGCGCCCAGGGCGACGGCCACCGCGAACGGCACCGGCAGCAGCCACCAGACGACCGCGGCGACCGCGTACGTGCTGAACAGCACCAACCCCACCGACAGTGAGGCGTTGGCACCGATATTGGCCCGGAAATCGACCAGTGAGGTGCGGATGGCCGCGGTGTACAACAGCGGTGGCAGCAACCCGAGCAGCACCACTTCCGGCTCCAGATGCACCTCGGGTACGAACGGCAGATACGAGGCGGCAACACCGGCCAGCGTCAGTGCCAGCGGTTCGGAGATTCCGGCCCGGCGCGCCAGTGCCGCTACGGCCGCCGCCGATGCCACCAGGACAACCAGGCCGATCGCGATGTGCATCCGGGCATTCTCGCAGGTGAGCCGTGACCGTCGGCGAGCGCCGGATCCAGATGCCAGGTCGGTGCCGCCCGGCCCGCCGGTCGGCCGCGCTCAGGAGGCCTGTGATCCGGTGCTCAACCGGCGACGCCCGGGTCGGGATCGCGGCGCAGGCGCCGGCCGAACCGGCGTCGAAATCCGCCGGTGCGGGCGCGCCCGCCCGGTCCAGATCGCGCAGGATGCGATCCAGCGCGACCGTCTTGTCGAAGGAGCGGCACGGCGTCCGGGCATAGAGGCCGTCGGCGAGAGTCCGGGCGGATTCGGCGCTGTCGGCACCGGTGTAGGCGCGGGAGATCGCCTCGGCCCGACGTTTCTCGGGGAAGTAGATCGCCAGTTCCCGCAGTACATCGGCCGGATCGCCCGGGAGATGAACGGGGTCGAGTACCGCGTTGCGCTGCCCGAGGAGATGACGCAACTGGCCCGGCCGCCGCTCACGGGGATCGTCCGGACCGGCGGCCCGGGCCAACCGGACCGGCGCGGGCTGTTCGCCGTCGGGCCCGGATACCACCAGCAGCATCGCCTCGGAGATCCCGGCCAGCAGATCGGTGAGCCGGCGCCGCTCCGGGGAGATATCGTTCCAGCTGTAGCGCCACAGCGCGCGGATCAGATGACGGTCGAGTCGCACGGCGGCCGCGTCCACCACCCGGAAACCGTTTCCGGACAGCCATTTCAGCGTGGGATCCACCGCCCGCGAGACGATCCCGCCCGGAGTGAGCAGTAGTAGCGAATGGCGGGTCGCGAAGCCCACCGGATCGATCCGCGTCCGCCGCAGCTGCTCGACGGTTTCCAGCACATAGCTGTCGCCGAGATAGGCGGCGGTCTTGTCCGGTGCCGGCGCGAGCGTACTCAGCAACTCCGGCAGCGGGAGGGGTGTCGCCGCCGGTCGCGCGGATTCGAGATCGGTCATACATTCCACCTCATTACGGGCCCGCCCCCGACAACACCGTCACCGTACCCGCGGAACCGTCCACCCGGATCCGCATCCCGGTCCGCAATTTCGCGGTGGCCTCGGGGACCCGCACCACCGTCGGCACTCCGAGTTCGCGGGCGACGGTCGCCACCGCGGTGAGCGGGCCACCGTGCTCGATCACCAGAGCGGAGGCAGACGGCAGTGCCGCCACCAGGTCCGGGTCCGCGCTCTCGGTGACGAGAATCCCGGGGGTTCTATCAGGTGGCCGCCGTATCACCACCGCCGGACCCTCGGCCACTCCCGCGGCGGACGCCGTCCCGGTGAGCGAATCACCGGCGCGGGCCGTCGCGATATCCGCGCGGGCCGCCCAACCCTGTTCGGCCAGTTCCATATCGGATACTTCCGCGCCCTCGGTGCTGAAACGCACCGGAGCGCAGAGACCTTCGGCGGCGGCCTGCGCGTCCTTACGCGCCGCGACCGGAAACCGCAGATCCGGCATCGGGACCCGGTCGTAGCAACCGCGCAGTTCCCCGGCGGTCAGATAGTCGATATCGCCCGGAGCGCGCAGGATTCCACGCGCGGCGAGATCGTCACCCATCACCCGGATCATCGGCTCGAGGATCGCGGCCGCACGGGTCCGGCTCGACCGGACGACTTCGCGGTGCGCGGCACAGCGGGCCGCGCGCACCCGCACCAGGTCGTACCAGCGGCGGCGGATACCGCCGAGCGTTTCGTCGAGGTAGGCGTCCGGATCGAATCCGGCGGCGCCCGATCGACCGGGCGGCGCGACGGCGGATCCGAGCGCCGCGCTCGGCCGCACCGCCGCGTACCGGAACGGCTGCGGCGCCTGCGGCAGATAGGACTCGGTCAAGGCCACTACCGCCCCCATGAGCGTGAGCTCCACGGCATCCAGGACCGCCAGCGGACCCCACAGCAGCACCAGTTCCCGGTCCAGCCGCCGATACTCCGCGTAGGCGTGTTCGCCGTGGACGTATTCGGTGGTCTCGTAGCGGTGACAGACGCGATCGAATTCGACGCGGTACTCCCGCATCATCGTCTCGATCCGTAGTGCTCGGCGCAGGAAGACACCGGTCGTGCGGATCCGCGACCGGACCCGGCGGGCCCGGGAATCGAAGGCGAAGGGCGACAGCGATTCCGCGACTTCCACCGGTACGGGATCGGTCGCGCCCAGTGCCACTTCGAGTGCTCTGCGGCTGAGCCGGTATCCGGGCGCGATACCCGCCAGCCGATACCAGTGCAGCAGGTTGCCGTACACCCGGCCGTGAAAACTGCCCAGCAGGTGGGGCGTCCACGAATCCGTCTGGTCCACTTGATCGTCCGGCACCCCGAGGGACCGGGCGTATTCCCGGCACATCCGCCCGAATATTCCGGCGGCGAGGGTGAAGGCCAATGGCGAGGTGATCCCGGGAAGGATCTGCGCCGCCGCGGCGTCGTCCCAGATCCGCGGCTCGCCCGGCGCGACGGGTTCGCCGGCGCCGCGGATCACGGCCGTCACGATGTCCCGCTTCTTCCGGGCCGGAACGGGTTCGCGCCCGGCTCCGGGCACCGCGCCGAACTCCGGGCGCCGGGTGTCGTCTGTTCCGGTAGTCGTCGCCCCGCGCCCGGCACGCACCGCTCATGGCTCCCGCCGCCGCACCGCGCCGCGATTCCCGTCTCGGTATCGTCAATCCCGAGCACCCGCAAGAACCGACCTCCAACCCGTTCACCGGAACAGGACACCGTTGTCCGTTCCGGACGAGTAAACCCGAGAAAGGCCTCGTCCATCGCGTATTCGAGGTTTGTGTCAGGCGACGGAGAACCGGGTCCGCCGAGTGCCCGAGGTCAGGGCACTGCGAAACAACCGATAGTCTGAGGTGGCCCGCGCAGGTTTCGGTGAGGATGTGATCCCGCGTGAGTTGGAGCCTGACCCCCGACGAGTTCGCGCATGTATGGCGCCGAGCCGACCTGGACCGGATCCCCTATCCGCTGCGGGTACTCGAATCGCCGCGCACCGAGCGCGATGCCCGGCTCCTGCGCGCCGAGCTCACCCGGCGATTCCCGCCCGACCCCGATCTCGAGGCCTGCCTGCGTATCCTCGCGCTCCCGCATACGCGGGTCATCGCCATCGGCGGCCCCCCGGAACCCGGCCGGGAACTGCGGATCTTGGGCTGTGTCGTCCATGACAGGGCGGTTCTGGCCGTCCAGGCGCCCGGACGTACCCGGGAATTCGGCGGACCGGTTCAGCTCTCCATCGGGCACAGCGGCAAACTCGGGGCCCGGCTGGCGGCGCTGCTGCCGAAGGCACCCGCCGGTCGTCATCCGGCCCGGACCGCCTCGGCCGCGGCGGTCCGCGATACCGAGACCGTCATCCAGGAGGAACGGGCCGCGCCGCTGATCCGGAAACTGCTGTACGCCCCGCACACCGCCGACGGGCACATCCGGATCGAAGCGCATCTGGACCGGCCGAATCCGCCGCCGCCGCTGCACTACACCTGGCTCGATGTCGAGAACGACGGACGCTATCTGCTCAAGGCCGACGAGAATGTGCACATGGTGCCGGCCTCCGCCGAACAGCTCGCCGCGCATCTGCAGAAACGTATTCCCGTCTGATCCACGATCGCCCCGGACCGGCTGCCCGGACCACC
>JABFXT010000879.1 GCA_013361595.1 Nocardia sp.
CGTCACATTCCGCAGCGGCGGGCGGTTGTCTTCGCAACGGTAAATCCTGATCACGGGCCATATCCGCAGAACCGTGCCCGAGAGTTTGAAAAGTTTGCCAAGCCGATCGGCGGACAGCGGGACCGATTCGCCCTTACGCCGTAGAGTGCGGCAGGTGAGCGACTGCGTTTTCTGCCGGATCGTGGCCGGCGCCGCGCCGGCCCACCGGGTCTACGAGGACGACACCGTGACCGCGTTCCTCGATATCCGGCCGATCACCCGCGGGCACACCCTGGTGATCCCGAAGCGGCATGCCACCGATCTGTCCGAACTCGACGCCGAGACCGGAGCCGAGCTGTTCCGCGTCGGCCACCGGATCGCCCGGGCCGTACAGGGTCCCGGGTTCGCCGCCGACGGCGCGAACCTGTTGATCAACGACGGCAGAGCCGCGTTCCAGACGGTGGCCCACGTCCACCTGCACGTGATCCCCCGCAGCCACGGCGACAAGTTCCGGTTCGCGACCGGCCTCGTCCTGCGCCGCTCGCACGAACCGGAACGCGTCGCCGCCGCACTGCGCGCGGATCTGGCTGCCCTGGAACCGGAGACCGGAGCCGGGGGCGACCCCGCCGCCTGACCGGCGGCGTCCGCCCGGTTCCGACCGGCGCACGGCGGACACCGCCGATACGAGGCCCCGGCCTGCACCGCGGCTCCACAGAACCACCTCGAAGGAGGACCGAATGACCGACACTTTCGACCGGACCGAGATCACCACGCTGCTGTCCGAACAGTTCGACGCCCTCGCCGCCCTGGTCGACGGTCTCGACGAGGACCGATGGCGCACCCCGTCACCGTTGCCGGGGTGGACCGTCTTCGACGTGCTGAGCCATGTGATCGGTACCGAATCGCTGCTGCTCGGCGACAAACCCCCGGCCCGTGATGCGCAGGCCCCCGATATCGACGTGCAGACCCTGCCGCACGTCCGCAACGAGATCGGCGCGCTCAATGAGATCTGGGTACAACGCTTGCGGCCGCGACCGGGCACCGAACTGCTCGACCTGTACCGCGAGGTGACCGACCGCCGCCGCGCGGCACTGGCCGCCATGGACGATGCGTCATGGACCGCGCCGTCCCCCTCACCCATCGGCGAGGTCCCCTACGCGCGATTCATGCGGGTGCGGTTGTTCGACTGCTGGATGCACGAACTCGATATCGCCGACGTCCTCGGCAGTGAAGTGGACGAGGGCGGCGCCCGGGGTGAACTCGCCTTCGCCGAATTCGCGTATTCGCTGCCCCGAGTGGTCGCGAAACGCGGAAAAGCGCCGGCGGGTTCGCTGATCACCCTGGAACTCACCGGACCGCTCGCCCGCACGCTGCACATCGAGGTCGCCGATCGGGCCGGTTATGTGGACACACCGGCCGGGGAACCCACCGTGACCCTCGGACTGGACTCCGGTCTGCTGGTCCGGCTCGGCGGCGGCCGGGTGGACGCCGAAGCGGCGCTGGACCGGATCACCTTCCGCGGTGACGCGGAACTGGGCCGCCGGGTGGTCCGCAATCTCGCGTTCACCATCTGAGATGCGATTGTTCCTGGCGAGCTACCGATTCGGGGCGCACTACGACGTATTCGCCGCACTGGCCGGAAACCCGGGACCGATCGCGGTGATCGCCAACGCCTGCGATGCCTGGGGCCGGGCGCGTGCCGCCGCCGTGACCAGTGAACTGATACCGCTGCGGAACCTCGGTTTCCGGCCCGAAGAGGTCGACCTGCGCGAATATACGGGGCGCACTGCCGAATTGAGGCGTCGGTTGGCACAGTTCCCCGTGGTCTGGGTGCGCGGCGGGAACACCTTCGTGCTCCGCGCCCAGTTCGCGCGCAGTGGCGCCGACCGGATCATTCCGGAACTGCTGGCCGCGGATGCGCTGCTCTACGCGGGTTACAGCGCGGGTGCCTGTGTGCTGAGCCCGGACCTGACCGGGCTGGAGACCGCCGACGATCCGGCGGAGGTGCGGCCGGCCTGCGGGATCGAACCGATCTGGGACGGTCTCGGCGTGGTCGACCGCCCGATAGTCCCGCATCTCGGTTCGCCCACCGACCCCGAGGGCGCCGGGGACGAGTTCGCCGCCCGCCTGCGCGCGGCCGGCACCCCGCATTGGCCGCTCACCGACAGCGATGTGGTGGTCCGCGACGGTAGCGAAACCCGCTTGTACACAGGCTGATCCGGCGCCATGGCCTCGCTCCCGGCGCGACCGGCCGGTTCAGCTCCGCCGGAATACCACCCAGCGCATGGCCGAGTACATGTACACCGCCTCGCAGGCGCCGGCCAGGAGGCGCGACAGGTGGTACTGCACACCGAGTGCGGCCAGGCCGGCCCCGACACCCAGGATGAAGGCCAGGTAGTTGATCAGTACGACGAATGCGTAGACCAGCGCCTGCCGTCCGGCGGGCGCGTGGGAGCGGAAGTTCAGCCGCCGGTTCAAACAGAACGCCAGCGCGAAGGCGCAGATATAGCCCACCGATACCGACAGCCAGCCCGGCAGGCCGAATCCGCTGCGCATGGCGGTGAGGATGAGCAGATCGACACCGAAGGTGAAACCGTTGATCAGCGCGAAGCCGAGGAAGGTGGGGGCGACGATCCGGCTCAGCCCCCACGGCAGGCGCGCGACCACCCCCGCGCACCATCGGGCGAACCGGATCTCCCGCATATCAGCGTTCGTCGCCAGATCCTGCACGGCGCCAGCCTCGCAGGATCAGGTGACCGGCAGATGAGCGGCCGGCACACACACAGTTCGAGCCCGGCTTCCGGGCCGCCCCGCCTTGTTCGGATATCTCAACTGGTTGCCGATACGGCAAATTTGTTTGCCAATTCCCTCGCTCAACCGGATAGTCGGCGCCGAGGAGGTGGTCACGGTGACCGAGCAATTGGAGAACGACTACGACGTGGTGGTGGCCGGCGGCGGCGCGGCCGGGCTGAACGGGGCGCTCATGCTGGCCCGCTCGCGGCGCACGGTGGTGGTGATCGACGCGGGACGACAACGCAACGCTCCCGCCGACGCTGTGCACGGGCTACTGGCCCGCGACGGGATATCGCCCGCGGAACTACTGGAAACCGGCCGCGCCGAGGTGCGCCGCTACGGCGGGCACGTGGTGTCCGGCGAGATCACCGCCGCGGCCCGCGAGGGTGCCGGTTTCGTGCTCACCCTGGCCGACGGACGAACGGTCCGGGCCCGGCGGCTGCTGGTGACCACCGGGCTGACCGACGAACTCCCCGATATCCCCGGCCTGCGGGAACGCTGGGGCCGCGATGTGGTGCACTGCCCGTACTGCCACGGCTGGGAGGTGCGCGACCGGGCGATCGCGGTGCTGAGCCGCGGGCCGATATCCATGCATCAGGTGCAGTTGTTCCGGCAACTGAGCGATGACGTCGTGTACTTCACCCACGACCAGCCCGACCCCACTCCGGAAGCCGCCGAACGCCTCGCCGCCCGCGGTGTGCGGGTGGCACCGGGCAAGGTCACCGGGATCGAGATCACCGACGACCGGATCACCGGGATCCGGCTCGCGGACGGCACCGTCGTCGCCCGCGAGGTCGTCGCCGTCGGCACCCATATGGTGGCCAGGTCCGGGTTCCTGGACGGTCTCGGGCTGACCGCCGTCGACCACCCCGCCGGGTTCGGCCGCTACCTCACCACCGATGCCACCGGCCGCACCGAGGTGCCGGGAGTCTGGGCCGCGGGCAATGTCACCGATGTGGCCGCCCAGGTCGGGGCGGCCGCCGCCGCGGGCGCGACGGCCGGCGCGCAGATCAATGCCGATCTGGTGGAAGCCGAATTCGAGCACGCCGTCGCCGTGCGACGGGCCGGTTTCGGCACCGCCGGGGAGACCGAGTTCGCGGAGTCGGTGAACGCTCCGCGCGGACACGGCCTGTGACATCGCGGGGTCCCGTCCGCGCGGACGGGACCCCGCCCCGGCCCGGAACGGTTAGCG
>JABFXT010000452.1 GCA_013361595.1 Nocardia sp.
CCGGTATCGCCTTCGGTGGCGGTGTGGTCAGCCACGGTGCCGTGGCGCGGATGCGCGAGGGCTTCGAGGCGGCGATCCGTAACCGGGTGGCGCTGGCGGCCATGATCGGTATCCCGGTGCTGCTGTGGGCGCTGCGGCTGGCCGGGGCGATCGACGGCTGGATTCTGTTCTGGGGTTCGGTGATCGGCGTCTTCGCGGTGCGGATCTGGGCGAACGCCCGGGAACAGCGCGCTGTCGCGGGGGAACCGGATATCCCGGTCGAGTGGTGGGGTGTGAAACGGCCATGGCGGTCTTCGGACAAGGAGGAGCTGGAAAATGCCATCGCTGCTGCAGGTTAGCGATATCACGGTCGCCTTCGGCGGCCGCCGGGCCCTCGACGGCGCCGGACTCACCGCCGAAGCGGGCCGGGTCACCGGACTGATCGGGCCCAACGGGGCCGGGAAGAGCACGCTCTTCGATGTGATCTGCGGGTTGCGGCGGCCCGCCGCGGGCCGGATCCGGCTGGGCGAGCGCGATATCACCCGGCTGGCCCCGGCCCGCCGGGCCCGGCACGGGATGGCCCGGACCTTCCAGCGGCTCGAACTGTTCGGCAGATTGTCGGTCCGCGACAACCTGCTGGTCGCCGCGGAACTCGGTCCGCATCGGCGGCAGGCCAAACGGATCGCCGACGAGATCGTCGACCGGCTCGAACTGGGCGACCGCGCCGGTGATCTCGCCGACGCACTGCCCACCGGTCTGGCCCGGCTGGTGGAGGTGGGCCGGGCGCTGGCCGTCCGGCCCGCCCTGCTGCTGCTCGACGAACCCGCCGCGGGCCAGGACAGCACCGAAACCGATCGGTTCGCCGCGCTGTTGCGTTCGGTCGCCGCCGACGGCACCGCCGTGGTGCTGGTCGAACACGATATGGGCCTGGTGATGAACGTCTGCGATCACCTGTACGTGCTCGACCTCGGAAAGGTGATCGCCGACGGCCCGCCCGAGACGATCCGCGCCGACGAACAGGTGCTCGCCGCGTATCTGGGGGCCGCATGAGCACCCTGCTGGAGCTGCGCGGAATCCGGGCCGCCTACGGGGCGATCACCGTCCTGCACGGTGTCGACCTGAGTGTGCGGGCGGGTGAGGTGGTGGCGCTGCTCGGCCCCAACGGCGCCGGCAAGACCACCACGCTGTCGGTCGCCGCCGGGGTACATCCGGTGGCGGAGGGCGAACTGCGGCTGGGCGACCGGACGGTCAACGGGGTGGATCCGCGCGACCTCGCGCGCGCGGGGGTCTGCCTGATCCCCGAGGGCCGGGGCGTCTTCCCGAACCTCACCGTGCGCGACAACCTGCTGATGATGACCTTCACCGGCAGGCCGCGGGAACAGATCGAGGAGATCGCGTTCTCCCGCTTCCCGATCCTGGCCCAGCGAGCCGGCCAGACCGCGGGCACCCTCTCCGGCGGCGAACAGCAGATGCTGGCGCTGGCGCGTGGGCTGGCCACCGATCCGGCGGTGCTGATGCTGGACGAATTGTCCATGGGCTTGGCCCCGCTGGTGGTGGGCCGGCTCTACGAACAGGTGGCCGAGATCGCCCGGCAGGGTGTCGCGGTACTGATCGTCGAACAGTTCGCCGCCGCGGTACTGGATATCGCCGACTCCGCCGCGGTGCTGGTGCGCGGCCGGATCGAACAGCACGGCCCGCCCGATTCCGGGCTCCGCAACGAATTGGCCACTCTCTATCTAGGAAGTTCGACATGACCGAATCAACACGCGCGGACCGTTTCACCGCCGAGCTCGCGGAGCTGAAGATCCCCGACCCCGCGGCCGGCCGCGGGGCGCTGTGGCTGCGCGCGGGGGTCGTACTCCTGGTGCTCGGCCCGGTGGTGACGCTGCTGGCCTATCTGATGTCGCACAACACCTCCGACGCGCTGGTGCAACGCGATGCGCTCACCATCGCGCTGGGCGGAGTCGCGCTGAGCATCGTGGGAGCGGCACTGTTCCTGCGTTATTCGCTGACCGGGGTATTGCGCTACTGGATGGCCCGGCAGTCCTACGACCTGGACCGGCTGGCCGACCGCCTGCCCGGCGGTGCGGCGCACGAGCCCGGGGAGGTGGGTGTGCCGCAACGGTGAGGCCGCACGGTGCCGCGGTCTCGGCCACAGAGCGTTGCGCGGCGCCGGTCGCACTGCGTCGCCGGCAGGTGGTGCCGTGTCCGGGTGATCCTGGCCGGTCGCGGCGATGACGAGAGGGAGTTGATGTGTCCGACGGTATGAGTTTCGAGCTGACCGAGGATCAGCGGCTGATCCGGGATTCGGTGGCCGAACTGACCCGCAAATTCGACGATCAGTACTGGATGGAGAAAGACCGGGACCACGAATTCCCCACCGAGTTCTATCGCGCCGTCGCCGACGGCGGCTGGCTGGGTATCTGTATTCCCGAGGAGTACGGCGGCCACGGTATGGGGATCACCGAGGCCTCGATCCTGGCCGAACAGGTCTCGCGTTCGGGCGGCGGGATGAACGCCGCCACCGCGATCCATATGTCGATCTTCGGTATGCAGCCGGTGATCGTGCACGGATCCGAAGAACTCAAACAGCGCACCCTGCCCCGGGTCGCCCGCGGTGACCTGCACGTGTGTTTCGGCGTCACCGAACCCGGCGCGGGCCTGGACACCAGCCGGATCACCACATTCGCCCGCCGCGACGGCGATCACTATGTGGTGAACGGCCGCAAGGTGTGGATCTCCAAAGCGCTGGAGTCGGAGAAGATCCTGCTGCTGACCCGTACCAGCAAATACGACGAGGTCGAGAAGAAGACCAGCGGTATGACGCTGTTCCTGACCGATCTGGATCGGGCGCACGTCGATATCCGGCCCATCCCGAAAATGGGCCGCAACGCCGTCTCCTCGAACGAACTGTTCATCGACGATCTGCGGATCCCGGTGGCGGATCGGGTCGGGGAGGAGGGCCGGGGCTTCGAGTATCTGCTCGACGGACTCAACCCCGAGCGGATGCTCATCGCGGCCGAAGCGCTCGGGCTGGGCCGGGTGGCGCTGGACCGGGCGGTTCGGTACGCGAACGAGCGTGAGGTGTTCGGGCGGCCGATCGGTAAGAACCAGGGGATCCAGTTCCCGCTGGCCGATTCCCTGGCCCGGCTGGACGCGGCCGAACTGGTGCTGCGCAAAGCGACCTGGTTGTACGACCAGGGCAAACCCTGTGGCCGGGAGGCCAATACCGCCAAATACCTGTGTGCGGAGGCCGGTTTCGAAGCGGCCGACCGGGCGATGCAGACACACGGCGGTATGGGTTATTCGGAGGAGTACCACATCTCCCGGTATTTCCGGGAGTCACGCGTTATGCGTATCGCGCCGATCAGTCAGGAAATGATCCTCAACTATCTGGGGTCGCACGTATTGGGAATGCCGAGGAGTTACTGATGGCAGCGAAGAACGGTTTGTTCGATCTGGCCGGGCGGACCGCCCTGGTCACCGGTGCGGCCGGGGGGATCGGTTCGGCGGTGGCCCGCGCCTTGGCCGCGCAGGGGGCGGCCGTCCTGGTCACCGATCTCGACGGCGGTGCCGCGACAGCGGTCGCCGAGAAGATCACCGCGGACGGTGGTACCGCGCAGGCGAGCGCGCTGAATGTGGCCGATCCGGATTCGGCGGTGGCCGCGGCCCGGCAGGCGTCCGAATTGGGCGGCGGGACGATCAATATCGTGGTGAACAATGCCGGGATCACCGCGCCGGCCATGTTTCCGAAAACCACTCCGGAGTCCATGCGCAAGATCTTCGATGTGCATGTGCTGGGAACGTTCAACTGCAGCCAGGCCGCCCTGCCCTACCTGGCCACCGACGGGACCGGGCGCATCATCAATGTGACCTCGTCGGCGGGCCTGACCGGAACGCTCGGCCAGGTCAACTATTCCGCCGCGAAGGCGGGAATCATCGGTGTCACCAAATCGCTGGCCCGGGAACTGGCCCGGAAGAA
>JABFXT010000401.1 GCA_013361595.1 Nocardia sp.
ATCAGGCCGTCGGCTCCCATCTGCCGGACGGCCTGACTGATCGCGCGCGGTGTGACATGGGTCGGTGCCGTGATGTCGGTGACCGTCTCGGCGCCCGAACGTGCGGGTGCGGGTTGGCCGGTGTCATGAATGGCCGGTCGCCGGGATCGCGCGTTCCACGGCCACGCGGACCAGTTCGTCGGCCTGCTCCTGGGTGAAGACACCGGGGAGGGTGAGCCGTTCGAGGGTGAGCCAGTTCAGTGCGAGGAACAGGAGGATGACGGTGTTCTCGTCGCCCGGCATCCCGTTGTCCAGATGGTTGCGGATGTTGAAGTCCAGGTCCGCGCGGACTCGTTCGGTGAGCAGGGCCTGCAATTCGGGGCGCCGGGTGGCCTCCAGCCGGAGTTCGAGGAGCGCGAGGTAGCCGGTATGGAAGCGGGTGACACGGCCGACGACGTCGGTCATGAGTTCGGTGACGGTCTCCCTGGTGCGTGATCCGTGCAGTTTCGCCATGGTCGATTCGTCCGGGATGAGTCGCTCGTAATAGCGATGGCCCACCTGTACGAGGAGGTCGTCGCGGTTGGCGAAGTAGTTCGAGGCGGTTCCGGCGGGTACCACCGCCTCTTTGTCCACGGCGCGGAAGGTCAGCCCGCGGGCCCCGTCGCGGGCCAGGACCTCGATCGATGCATCCAGCAGTGCTTGTCGGCGTTCGGGGTTCGTGCGGACCACTTGACACCACTCCATCTGTAGTACTACGGTTCAAACCACTTCGTGCAGAGTACTACATACGAGGCGGTAAAGATGCGAAGGTTCACCTTTCCGCCGCGCCGGAGGACAGTGTCCGCCGGATTCACGAAAGGCATATCGGTATGCGAAAGCAGCACGGCACCTACCCGATCCGCAACCATCAGCGGCGATTCGTCGCGCGCCCGGTGCCGCCGCGCACGGCTGCGGGTACCGAGCGCGCATGGTCCGGGCGTGGCAGGCGCGGAGCCCGGTAGCGCGGAAATGGGCCGAGGCCGCCCCGGCCCGAGCGCCGCACCGCCGTGACGGCAGGACGGAACCGGCATGAAACAGCTTGCGACAGAGAAGGAAAGAGCTCGGATATGCGTGATGTGAAGATCTGGAGTGAAGAGGCCGGCGCCGGAACGGACGGGCCGATCCTGTTGATCATGGGTTCCATGTCGCAGGGCATCCTGTGGCCCGACGAGTTCGTCGGCCGTCTCGTGGCCGGCGGTCGCCGGGTTATCCGGTACGACCACCGTGACACGGGGCTGTCGGACACGGTGGACTTCGCGGCCGATCCCTACACCTGGGCCGATATCAAGAACGACGTCTACCGCGTGATGGATGCCCACGGCCTGGACAGTGCGCATCTGGTCTGCCATTCGGCGGGTGGGCTGCTCGGCCAATTCATCGCGGTCGAGCAGCCGGAGCGGGTGCGGACGTTGACCCTGATCGGGTCCTCGCCGCTCGGCGGTGGCGAAGGGCAGGTCCTCATGCGGGCGCTGCTGGGGCAGCCGCAACTCGAGGGGAGTCTGCCCGAGCCGTCGCCGGAGTTCGTGGACTTCTATCGGGCCCTTCTGGCCGCCGCGCCGCCGGCGGACCGGGCCGGCCGGATCGAGGGCATGGTCGCCGAGCAGCGGGTACTGCACGGCACCGGACTGCCGTTCGACGAGAGCGCGGCCCGCCGGCTGCAGGAGCGGATCCACGACCGGGCGCGCGATCTGGCGGCGGTGGCGAACCACCGGCTGGCGGCGGCGGCCGATCCGGATTTCGAGCCGGCGGGTGAGTTGCACCGGGTGCAGGCGCCCACGCTGATCGTCGAGGGCAGCCACGAACCGGCCAAGCCCGGCCATTCGGCGATCATCGCCGGGCGGATTCCAGGGGCGCGACTGATGGTCGTGGCCGGTATGGGTCATACGCTCCCGCCGGAGGTGCACGGAGAACTGGCCGATGCCGTCCTCGCGCATACCGCCGGGTGAGTCGTGCCGGGAGCATGGACGGTCGAAGTCGTCGCCGCGGCGGTATCTCACACCGACGATTTCCTGCACGCGCATATCCGGCCCCGGTTCGACTGGGAGCCCGATGATCTGGTGCGCGGGCCGGTCTGGTTGTACCCGCGTGACAGATGGACCGATCCGCTGTACCGGCTCGGTCCGGGTCATGAACCGGTTCGGAGCAACATCGGCGCCGAACTGGATCGTCTCGGTGCCGGGCGCCCGGGCGGAGGCCCGCCCTGACATCGGGAGACCGCCGGGGCCGGGTGGCTCGCGGTCCGGATCATTCGAACCGGCAGAGCTGCAACAGTTCGCGTGCGATCGCGACCGCGGCGCGGTGGCATTCGTCGTCGGACAGTGGGAGGTCGCCCATCATCGCGGTGCTCCAGCTGATCGCCAGTAGTGCCTGCCGGGCATGGAAGACGTCGAGCGGGTCGCGTGCCGGTTCGGTCATCAGGTCCGCGATCAGGCGGAACTGGTAGCGCAGGCTCACTCCGAAACCGAGTTCCCGGAAGGCCGGTTGGTTCTCGTGCATGAACCGCACCATGTCGCGGCCGGTGCTGTGCAGGAGTTCGCCGTAGCGGTCGAGGATCTCCTCCGCGCGGGCGCGGCCCGGCGGTGCGGTCTCGGCCCAGGCGACGAGGTCGTCGACGCCGCCGCGGACATCGTCGGAGAGGCTGGCGACGATATCTTCCTTGGTCCGGAAGTGGTAGTACAGGGCGGCTTTGGTGACTTCGAGCCGGTCGGCGATCTGCCGTAGTGAAGTCTTGTCGTAGCCCTGTTCGGCGAACAGTTCCATCGCCACCGCTCGGATGCGGTCGCGGGTATCGCTGCGCCGGGTGCCCACAGTGGCTCCTTCTGATTGACGGTTCGCAGGGGAGAGCCTAACGTCTGCGATGGAACCGGTTACTAGCCGGTCGACAAGTAAGTTTTAGGGGAGGTGTCACCGATGAGCGAACCCACTGCTCAGGTACCGACCGCCGGTGTGGCGATGACCGCGATCGGGGTCGCGCTCATCCGGGTCCGGGAAAGCCGCCGGCCGGACCGGCTCTACGACGATCCGCTGGCCGCGGCGTTCGTCGCCGCGGCGCGACCGGCCTTCGACGCAGACCGCTGGTCGCGCTTGGAAGCATTGGCCGATCAGTTCTATGAAGGGCGATCTCTCGCGGTCAAGGTCGTGGACGACAGTTTCGCGGCGGCGGTGGCGGCCGGATGCGGGCAGATCGTCCTGCTCGGTGCCGGGCTCGACACCCGGGCCTTCCGGCTCGGGCTACCGCCCGCCACGGTCCTGTTCGAGGTGGATCTGCCCGAACTGTTCGAATTCAAGGAGCCGGTGCTGACCGCGAACGGCGCGCGGGCGGAATGTGCGCGGCGGGTGGCCGCGGCCGACCTCCGCGGCGACTGGGCGCGGGAGCTGGCGGGACAGGGGTTCGATCCCGGAATACCCACGCTGTGGGCGGACGAGGGAGTGCTCGGTTATCTCCCCAGGGCGGCCGCGCACGCGGTGACCGCGACCGTGACGGAACTGTCGGCTCCGGGCAGCCGGTTCGGTATCGGCCGGTTCCGGGTCGAGGCCGCGGCGCCGCGCTATCGAGAGTTGCGTGAACTGGTGTCCGGGGACGCCGATGCCGCGCGTCCGGTGCACGGACTCGGCCCGGACGCGGAATCGTGGTTCGCCGAACACGGTTGGCGAACCACCTTCCGCCCCTGGAACGACCTCGTCGCCCCCTACGGGCGGCCCGGCATGGGGAGTGTCCCGGGTATGGGCACGGTGCTGGCCGTCCGCGAACGACCGATCACCCGGTGACCGCGCCGACAGGTCCGGGGACGCGGGCGGTCCGTGGCGGCGCTCACATCCGAACCCTGGTCCTCACCTGGTGAAAAGGCCCGTTCGGCGGCTGATAGGCTGCTCGGCGTAAGACATCCTTTAACGGACCGTCCAGTGAGGCGGGGAAGGAGGTCGGTATGGCCGTGCCCGAAGAACGGACGCCCGGCGCTGCCGAGGCAACGCCACAGCCCGAGCGGCACACGCCGGAATGGGTGGCGACAGGCCGCGAATTGCTCTCCGCCTCCGATGTCGGCCGCACCGTCGCGCGGATCGCGCACCAGATCATCGAACGCACCGCTCTCGATTCGGGCGATCCCGAAACGCCCCGGGTGGTCCTGATCGGGATCCCGACCCGCGGCACCACCCTCGCGCATCGGCTCACCGACAAGATCGAGGAGTTCTCCGGGGTCCGGCCCGCGCTCGGCTCGCTCGACATCACGCTCTACCGCGACGATCTGCGCAGCAAACCGCACCGCCCGCTGGAGCGCACCTCGGTGCCGGAGGGCGGGGTGGAGGACGCGCTGGTGGTACTGGTCGACGACGTACTCTTCTCCGGCCGCACCGTGCGCTCCGCTCTCGACGCGCTGCGGGACCTGGGCCGCCCGCGTGCCGTCCAGCTCGCGGTGCTGGTCGACCGAGGCCACCGCGAACTGCCGATCCGCGCCGATTTCGTCGGTAAGAATGTGCCCACCGCGCGTACCGAGGACGTTTCGGTGCTGCTCACCGAACACGACGGCCGCGACGGCGTTTTCCTGCATCAGGGGGAGGGACAGTGAGACATCTGCTGACCGTGACCGATCTGGATCACGAGACCGCCACCGGACTGCTCGACGAGGCCGAACGCTTCGAACAGGCACTTCTGGGCCGCGAAGTACACAAACTGCCCACCCTGCGTGGCCGCACCGTGATGACGGTGTTCTTCGAGAACTCCACCCGTACCCGGGTCTCCTTCGAGGTCGCGGGTAAATGGATGAGCGCCGATGTGATCAATGTGAGCGCGAGCAGTTCCTCGGTCGCCAAGGGGGAGTCGCTGCGCGATACCGCGCTCACGTTGCACGCCGCCGGCGCCGACGCGCTCATCGTGCGCCATCCCGCCTCCGGCGCGGCCCATCAGATCACCCGCTGGTTCGAGGACTGGTCGCGGCAGTCGGGCAGTGCGGTACCGGCCGTGATCAACGCCGGTGACGGTACCCATCAGCACCCCACCCAGGCCTTGCTGGACGCGCTGACCCTCCGGCAGCGGCTCGGCGATATCGCCGGGAAACGGGTCGTGATCGTCGGGGACATCCTGCACAGCCGGGTGGCCCGATCCAATGCCTTCCTGCTGTCCACACTCGGTGCGGAGGTGGTGCTGGTGGCGCCGCGCACGCTGCTGCCGGTGGGTGTCGAGGACTGGCCGGTACGGGTGTCGGTGGATCTGGATTCCGAACTACCCGGTGCCGACGCGGTGCTCATGCTGCGGGTCCAGGCGGAGCGGATGAACGGCGGATTCTTCCCGTCGGCCCGCGAGTACTCGATCCGCTACGGCCTCTCGGAGCGGCGGCTGGCGCTGCTCGACGAACACGCGGTGGTACTGCACCCGGGTCCGATGCTGCGGGGTATGGAGATCGCGTCCGCGGTGGCCGACTCGCCTCGCGCCGCCGTATTGCAACAGGTGACGAACGGAGTCCATATGCGGATGGCGGTGCTGTTCCGCCTACTGGTCGGAGTACAGGAGGCCGTGGCGTGAGCGAGTCGGGCCCGGAGTCGGCAGCGGAGCGTAACCACGGAGGGCCCTCGCGCACGCCCGGAGAACACAGCGTGAGCGAGTCGGTGCTGATCACCGGAGTGCGTCCCTACGGGGAAGGCGATCCGGTGGATGTACTGATCGCCGATGGTGTGATCCGGCAGATCGGGACCGGCCTGGCGGCCGGCGACGCCGAAATCGTCGACGGCACCGGGCAGGTGCTGCTGCCCGGATTCGTGGACCTGCACACCCACCTGCGCGAACCCGGCCGCGAGGACACCGAGACCATCGAATCCGGTTCCGCCGCCGCCGCGCTCGGCGGTTACACCGCGGTTTTCGCCATGGCCAACACCTCGCCGGTCGCCGATACCCATGTGGTCACCGATCATGTGTGGCGGCGCGGCCAGGAAGTCGGACTGGTCGATGTGTACCCGGTGGGTGCGGTGACCGTGGGACTGGCCGGTGCGCAACTGGCCGAGATGGGCACCATGGCCACCGGCGCCGGTGCGGTCCGCATGTTCTCCGACGACGGTCACTGCGTGTACGACCCGCTGATCATGCGCCGTGCGCTGGAGTACGCCCGCTCGCTCGGTGTGCTCATCGCGCAGCATGCCGAGGAGCCCCGGCTGACCTCCGGCGCGGTGGCGCACGAAGGCCCGACCGCGGCCCGGCTGGGTCTGGCGGGCTGGCCGCGTGCCGCGGAGGAATCCATCGTGGCCCGCGACGCGCTGCTCGCCCGGGACGCGGGCGCACGGGTCCACATCTGCCACGCTTCCACAGCCGGCACCGTGGAATTGGTGAAATGGGCGAAAGCGCAAGGTATTTCGATCACAGCCGAGGTCACGCCGCATCATCTGCTGCTGACCGACGCCCGCCTCGAAACCTATGACGCGGTGAACAAGGTGAACCCGCCGCTGCGGGAGGGCGCCGATACCGAGGCGCTGCGGCAGGCGCTGGCCGAGGGCATCCTGGACTGTGTCGCCACCGATCACGCGCCCCACGCCGAACAGGATAAATGCTGCGAATTCGCGGCGGCCCGGCCCGGGATGCTGGGTCTGGAGACGGCGCTGTCCGTCGTGGTGGAAACCATGGTGCGGCCCGGGCTGCTGGACTGGCGCGGTGTGGCGCGGGTGATGAGCGAACGGCCCGCCGAGATCGTCGGGCTCGACGAGCACGGCCGTCCGATCGCCGTGGGCGAACCGGCCAACCTGGCGCTGGTCGATCCGGACGCCACCTGGACGGTCGAGGGCGGCGACCTCGCGAGTATCGCGAGCAATACCCCCTACCAGGCGATGACACTGCCGGGGCGGGTCACCACCACCCTGCTGCGCGGCCGGATCACCGCCCGCGCCGGGATAGCGGCCGCACCCGCCGGTCGACGAGTGGGAGAGCGCTGATGGAACGAGCATTGTGGGTGATCGGCTGCCTCGTACTGTGGGCGCTGTTCGTCTACCTGATGTACCGGGGCTGGCGTAATCGTGCGGCCCGGCAGGCCGACCGGGTCGGCGATCTGCCTCCGGTACCGGCGGAGACCGGGGCGCGGGTACTGGATCCGACCACCGGCCTCTACCTCGGCAGTACCATCGCGCCGAGCTGGCAGGATCGGATCGCGGTCGGTGACTTGGGTTTCCGCGCGACCGCGGAGCTCACCCGCTTCGAAAAAGGAATTCTGCTGGAACGGCAAGGCGCGTCCGCGATCTGGATCCCGGCGGAATCCATCTCCGCGATCCGCACCGAACGCGGGCACGCGGGCAAGGTCATGAGCGAGGGCGGAGTACTGGTGATCCGCTGGACGCTGCCGACCGGAACCGAGATCGACACCGGGTTCCGCGGCGACGACAAAACGGTGTATCCGGCCTGGGCGCGGGCAACGACGGGAGACGACGAGAAATGACCACGACAACGACCGCAGCCCTGGTTCTGGAAGACGGACGGGTGTTCCGCGGTACCGCGTACGGCGCGGTGGGCCAGACCCTGGGCGAAGCGGTGTTCTGCACCGCTATGACCGGATATCAGGAGACGCTCACCGATCCCAGCTACCACCGGCAGATCGTGGTGGCCACCGCCCCACAGATCGGCAATACCGGCTGGAACGACGAGGACGACGAATCGCAGCGGATCTGGGTCGCCGGGTACGCGGTGCGCGATCCCGCGCGCCGCGCCTCGAACTGGCGGGCCACCGGCACCCTGCCGGGACAACTGGAACAGCAGAACATCGTCGGGATCGCCGGTATCGACACCCGGGCGGTCGTCCGGCATCTGCGCAGCCGCGGCTCGATGAAGGCGGGGATCTTCTCCGGTCCGGCGCTCGCCGGCACCGAGGAACTGCTCGGCCGGGTGACCGGCCAGCAGTCCATGCTGGGCGCCGATCTCGCCGGTGAGGTGAGCACCGGGCAGGTGTACACGATCGAACCCGCGGGGACCCCGCGGTTCACGGTCGTCGCCGTCGATCTCGGTATCAAATCCAATACTCCACGGATGTTCGCCGAACGCGGGATGCGGGTGCACGTGGTGCCCTCGTCGGCGAGCCTGGACCAGATCCTGGAACTGAAGCCCGACGGCGCCTTCCTGTCCAACGGCCCGGGCGACCCGGCCACCGCCGACGGTGCCGTGGCGCTGACGCAGGGTCTGCTCGACAAAGGCCTGCCGCTGTTCGGTATCTGCTTCGGCAACCAGATCCTGGGCCGGGCCCTCGGCCGCGGGACGTACAAGATGAAGTTCGGGCACCGGGGCATCAATATCCCGGTCGTCGAACACGGCACGGGCCGTATCTCCATCACCGCGCAGAACCACGGGTTCGCGTTGGAGGGCGAGCGCGGCGAGCAGTTCGACACCCCGTTCGGCAAAGCCGAAGTCAGCCATGTCTGCGCCAACGACGGCGTCGTGGAGGGGGTGCGCCTGCTCGACGGCCGCGCCTTCTCCGTGCAATACCACCCGGAAGCGGCCGCCGGGCCCCATGACGCCGCGTACTTGTTCGACCGGTTCTCCGGTCTTATGGAGGGAGCCTGATGCCACGCCGTACCGACCTCGAACATATTCTGGTCATCGGTTCGGGCCCGATCGTCATCGGTCAGGCGTGCGAGTTCGACTACTCGGGCACTCAGGCCTGCCGCGTACTGCGGTCGGAGGGTCTGCGGGTCTCGCTGGTCAACTCGAATCCGGCGACCATCATGACCGACCCGGAATTCGCCGATTCCACCTATGTGGAGCCGATCACCCCGGAGTTCGTCGAGAAGGTCATCGAGAAGGAGCGCCCCGACGCCCTGCTGGCCACGCTCGGCGGGCAGACCGCGCTCAACACCGCGGTCGCACTGCACGAGCGCGGCGTACTGGAGAAGTACGGGGTCGAGCTGATCGGCGCCGATTTCGAGGCCATCCAGCGCGGTGAGGACCGGCAGAAATTCAAGGACATCGTGGCGAGCGTCGGCGGCGAGAGCGCCCGCTCCCGGGTCTGCCACACGATGGACGAAGTGCGCGACACCGTGCGCGAACTGGGTTTCCCGGTCGTGGTGCGGCCCTCGTTCACCATGGGCGGGCTCGGCTCCGGAATGGCCTACGACGATACGGATCTGGACCGGATCGCCGGTGGCGGTCTGGCCGCCTCGCCCACCGCGAACGTCCTGATCGAGGAATCCATCCTGGGCTGGAAGGAATACGAACTCGAGCTGATGCGCGACAGCCGCGACAATGTCGTGATCGTCTGCTCGATCGAGAACGTGGACCCGATGGGCGTGCACACCGGCGACTCCATGACCGTCGCACCCGCGCTCACCCTCACCGACCGGGAATACCAGAAGATGCGCGATCTCGGTATCGCCATCCTGCGCGAGGTCGGGGTCGATACCGGCGGCTGCAATATCCAGTTCGCGGTGGACCCGGCCGACGGCCGGCTCATCGTGATCGAGATGAACCCGCGCGTCTCGCGTTCTTCGGCGCTGGCGTCCAAGGCCACCGGTTTCCCGATCGCCAAGATCGCGGCCAAACTGGCCATCGGCTACACGCTCGACGAGATCGTCAACGACATCACCAAGGAAACCCCCGCCTGCTTCGAACCCACTCTCGACTATGTGGTGGTGAAGGCGCCGCGGTTCGCGTTCGAGAAGTTCCCGGGCGCCGACCCCACGCTGACCACCACCATGAAATCGGTGGGCGAGGCCATGTCGCTGGGACGTAATTTCGCCGAGGCCCTCGGCAAGGTGCTGCGGTCGCTGGAAACCAAGGCCGCCGGCTTCTGGACCGCGGTGGACGGTAAATGGGCGCCGGCCTCCACTGATCAGGCCGATATCGACGCGGCGATCGCCGAGATCCTCACGGATCTGCGCACCCCCACCGAGGGACGTATCTACCAGGTGGAGCGGGCCCTGCGGTTCGGCGCGAGTATCGAAGACGTCGCCGCGGCATCCGGGATCGACCCGTGGTTCGTCGCCGAGGTGGCCGGGCTGGTGGAACTGCGCGCCGAACTGCTGGAAACCCCCGTTCTGGACGAATCGCTGCTGCGCCGGGCGAAGTACTACGGGCTCTCCGACCGCCAGATCGCCGCGCTGCGGCCGGAACTGGCCGGGGAGAGCGGAGTGCGGGCCCTGCGGCATCGGCTCGGTGTGCGACCGGTGTTCAAGACCGTCGATACCTGCGCGGCCGAGTTCGAGGCCAAGACCCCGTATCACTACTCGGCCTACGAACTCGACCCCGCGGCCGAATCCGAGGTCGCGCCCCAGCCCGATCGCGACAAGGTGATCATCCTCGGCTCCGGGCCCAACCGCATCGGCCAGGGCATCGAGTTCGACTACTCGTGTGTGCACGCCGCGCAGACGTTGTCGGCCGCCGGCTACGAGACGGTCATGGTCAACTGCAACCCGGAGACGGTGTCCACCGACTACGACACCGCCGACCGCCTCTACTTCGAACCCCTCACCTTCGAGGACGTGCTCGAGGTCTACCACGCCGAATCCGAATCCGGCACGGTGGCGGGGGTGATCGTGCAACTCGGCGGCCAGACCCCGCTGGGGCTGGCGGAACGGCTCACCGCCGCCGGTGTCCCGGTGGTCGGTACCAGCGCCGCCGCCATCGACCTCGCCGAAGACCGTGGCGAATTCGGCGACGTGCTGGCCGCCGCCGGGCTGCCCGCCCCCAAGTACGGCACCGCCACCACCTTCGAACAGGCCCGCAAGATCGCGGCCGGTATCGGTTACCCGGTGCTGGTGCGCCCCTCCTATGTGCTCGGCGGCCGCGGTATGGAGATCGTCTACGACGAACAGTCCCTCGAGGGCTACATCTCCCGCGCCACCGAACTCAGCCCCGAACATCCGGTACTGGTGGACCGGTTCCTGGAAGACGCCATCGAAATCGATGTCGACGCGCTCTGCGACGGCGACGAGGTGTTCCTCGGCGGGGTCATGGAACATATCGAGGAAGCCGGTATCCACTCCGGCGACTCGGCCTGCGCGCTGCCACCGATCACCCTGGGCCGCAGCGATATCGAGGCGGTCCGCCGCTCCACCATCGCCCTGGCCAAGGGCATCGGGGTCAAGGGCCTGCTGAACGTGCAGTACGCGCTCAAGGACGATGTCCTCTACGTCCTCGAGGCCAACCCGCGCGCCAGCCGCACCGTGCCGTTCGTCTCCAAGGCCACCGCCGTACCACTTGCCAAGGCGGCCGCCCGGATCATGCTCGGCACCACCATCGCCGAACTGCGCGCCGAGGGCATGCTGCCCGAAGGCGACGGTGGACACGTCCCGCTGGACGCGCCGGTGGCGGTCAAGGAGGCGGTACTGCAGTTCCACCGCTTCCGCAGCCCCGACGGCAGCCAGGTGGATTCGCTGCTCTCACCGGAGATGAAATCCACCGGCGAGGTCATGGGCATCGACGCCGATTTCGGTACCGCGTTCGCCAAGAGCCAATCCGCGGCGTACGGTTCGCTGCCCACCGAGGGCACCGTATTCGTCTCCATCGCCAACCGTGACAAACGCGCCATGGTGTTCCCGGTGAAACGCCTGCACGACCTCGGCTTCCGCATCCTGGCCACGGCCGGAACCGCGGAAATGTTGCGCCGCAACGGAATCCCCTGCGAACAGGTGCGCAAACATTCCGACCCGGTCACCCTGTCCGGTGGCAGCACACCACCCGAACCGTCCATCGTGGACCAGATCCGCGACGGCGAAGTCGATATGGTCTTCAACACCCCCTACGGCAATGCGGGACCGCGCGTGGACGGCTACGAGATCCGCAGCGCGGCGGTCGGGCAGAACATTCCCTGCATCACCACGGTCCAGGGTGCCGCGGCCGCCGAACAGGGCATCGAAGCCAGTATCAACGGCGGTCTCGGCGTGCGTTCCCTGCAAGAACTGCACTCGGCGCTGCGCGGCTGAGGGCGCCCGAGATGACGACCACCTTCGGCGAGCGGCTCGCCGCAGCCAAGAGCACCCACGGGCCGATCTGTGTAGGGATCGACCCCCACCCCGCCCTGCTCGATGCCTGGGGCCTGTCCGCCGATGCGGACGGGCTCGAGGCGTTCGCCGAAACATGTGTCGAAGCCTTCGACGGCACGGTGGCGGTGGTCAAACCGCAGGTCGCCTTCTTCGAGGCCTACGGATCGGCGGGAATCGCGGTACTCGAACGCACCATCGAGGTCCTGCGCGCCTCCGGCACGCTGGTCCTCGCCGACGCCAAACGCGGCGATATCGGCTCCACCATGGACGCCTACGCCCGCACCTGGCTGGGCGACGGCCCACTGGCCGCGGACGCGGTCACCGTCTCGCCCTACCTGGGCTTCGGTGCCCTCCGCCCCGCACTGGATCTGGCCCACACCAACCAGCGCGGCATCTTCGTCCTGGCCGCCACCTCCAACCCCGAAGCCGCCCAGATCCAGCAGGCGACGCTCGGCGGGCGCACCATCGCACAGAGCATCGTCGACGACGCAGCCCAACTCAACCCCGCCGGACACCCGGGCTCGGTAGGAGTGGTGATCGGCGCCACGCTCACCGAGACACCCGACCTCACCATGCTCAACGGCCCGATCCTGCTACCCGGCGTCGGAGCGCAAGGCGGTACGGCGGACAAGGTCCGGACCCTGCTCCCCGAACCACTGTGGCGGGCGGCGATACCGAACGTCTCCCGCGACGTACTACGGGCCGGCCCCTCGGTCACCGCCCTCCGCGCCCGCCTGGCCGAATTCCAGAAAGAATTCACCTTCCTGCGGTGAGTTCTGGGTTTTTGGCGCCGCCTGCGGCGGCGCGGGGTTGAGGCCCCCTTGGTCTCGCCGTTCAGGCCTCGAGACTCGCGCT
>JABFXT010000848.1 GCA_013361595.1 Nocardia sp.
AGCGTGCGGGCGAGCTGTAGTTGTGTGGTCAGTTCGGCCAGGTCGGAGGCTTCCTGCTCGGAATCCCGGTACTTCTGCCAGGCCGTACGGTGGAACAGGTCGACGAAACGGCGGGCCATCCGATCGCTGTCGGCGCGGATCCGTTCGAGTTCGCCCAGCACCTCGGCCTCGGGGACCCCGGCGGCGGCGAGTTGCTCCGATATGCGGATGAGCTGCCGGTCAGCGGGCCGATAGGTGGCGGCGTCCACTGGCTCGTAGAGCCCGGCCGCGACTATCCGGGCCAGCCCGTTGGGTACGGCGGCATAGCGTTCTTGCAGTTCGGTGGCGGGAATGGCATCGGCGGGCGGGACCGACTCGCCCGCGGACGGTTCATCGGATTCCATACCGCCCAGTAGCGGTCCGACACCCAGGATATCGCCGAGATCGTCCCCACGATCCCAGGCTTTCAACAGCTCTTTGATCCCGTTCAGCTTGATTCCGCGATCGAGCAACCTGCTGATCGTGCGCACCCGATTGAGGTGATCTGGACTGTAATAACCCGTCCGCCCTTTGACCTGCGGCGGGGGTAGGACCCCCCGTTCGTGATAAACCCGCAGGCTGCGCACGGTCGTGCCGGCGGCCCGCGCCAGTTCATCGATCGTGTACTCCACACCAGCAGCCATATAACAAGGAAACCACAAAGGCGCCGAGACGACCCGTGCCGGACACGACCGAAAGGTCCGATTCAGCCGACGTCGAGTTGAGATTCGCTAGTTCGTCGAGCTCGGGGTAACGGCCCGTTGGGTATGTGTGCGGCGCTCGTCTTCGGACATACCGCCCCATACTCCGTACGGTTCCCCGACCGCCAGCGCGTAGCTGCGGCACCGGTCGAGTACCGGACAGGTATCGCAGATCTGCTTGGCTCGCCGCACCCGGGCAGCTCTGGCCCGGCCCCGCTCCCCTTCGGGATGGAAGAACACAGTGGACTCCAGGCCACGACAGGACCCGTTCAGCTGCCAGTCCCATGCTTCGGCCGCCGGGCGCCGAGACTGGATCACGGTGGACATACACAACTCCTCTGCCCGCAATTCTGTGGTGCCAGCGTAGTTACTCCCCATTTCTGGGAATCGGTTCCGAGCCGGCCCCCGGCCTTCCCGGCAGTGGCGAACATCGGACCCGACCGGACCGCGGAAACCGTCCTATGCTGCGAGGATGAGTGAGCTACCCGGCGCGCGAATCACCGTCGAGCAGCGCGATCGCGCACTGCGGGAGCTCGCCGACCATCTGGGCTCGGGCCTGCTGACACTCACCGAATACGAAGAGCGGACCGCCGCTGTCACCGCCGCCCGGAGCACCCCGGAACTCGCGGCGCTGTTCACCGATCTCCCGGCCGCTGCGGCACCACCCGGGCAGCGGGAAACCGCTGATCCCGCAATCGGTTTCGCGATACTGGCGGGTGGCTCGGTGGCATTCGCGCTTGTTCTCGCGCTGGTGTTCGGCGGCTGGCTGTGGTTGCTGCTACTGGTGATCGTCCTGGTCTCCGCGCCCCTGGTACCGGCCGTGGTCCGGCGCCGCCGGGTGAGCGGTCAGCCGTAACCTCACCAGCGGGTATGCGGGCGTACGCTGTTCGCCAGATCGACCAACCGGTAACGATGCAGACGTCCCGGCGCGGTCCGGGCCAGCGCACGCAGCCGTGACTCCAGCCCACTCTTGAGCCCGGCCACCGTCAGCGGATAACCCAGCAGTGTGGCGTCGGCCGAGGCGGGCCGCATCCGGGACTTCAACCATTCCAGCGCCGCCCCGACCACCACCACCTGCATCTGCAGCGCACGTGGCTCGTCGACCAGTTCCAGCCGGGACGCGGCCTCGCGCAGATCGATCTCGGTGATCTCCCGATGCGGCCGTGACACCAGCAGCAGGCTGCCCGTCATCCGGGCGGTGCCGTAGTGACGGGAGGTGACCGGTACCCCGTCCAGAACCTGTACCGCCTGCAACAGTTCGCCGTCGGCGGCCAGCCGCCGGGCCAGTCCGAACGCGGCACTGACCACGCCGTGATTGGTCTGCCAGACCAGCCGGTAGAACTCCTCCGCGGCGGTGTGCCAACGATCGGAATCACCGGGATCGGCCAGGGTCTGCAGAACGAGTTCGGCGGTGGCGGCCAGGGCCAGGGCCGGAGCCAGCTCGCCGGGCAGCATGGTGTGCACTTCGTCGAAATGCAGATAGGCGCTCTCGTAGTGCCCGTCCAGCAGATCGCTCACACCGGTGAACCATTCGACGCGCCAATCGGTGACGGTACTGGGACGCAACGCGTCCAGCAGGGCGAGCGCGGGTCCCCGTTCACCCAGATCGAGATGGGCACGAACAGCGGCCAGAGCTCCCTCGACCTCGAAGGTCTCCGGCGCGTCGATGGTGCCGGCCGCGATGCGCTCGGTGGTCTGGCGCAACGCGTCCAGAGTCTGCCGGGCCACGACCGCGGCGGCGTCGAGACCCATCCTGCGATGCCCGCCGTCGACCATCCCGTCGGTTTGACCGATCAAGGCGTCGATACCGAAATCGCTGCGCAGTGAACCGAATTCGACCGAGGCCTGGGGATGCTCGCGGCCGGAGTCGGCGGCGAGCACCACGCGCAACACACCGGCCAGCTGGCAGTACATCGCATAGGTGGACGGGAAACGCCGGGTCGGATCCGTATGTGTCGCGCGGACCAGTAGCCGATGCAGGCACGGGTAGCGCCGCAGCAGCGGGTACTCGTCCGGTGTCGGCATCTCGGTGCGGTAGTTGCCGTGGGAGTCCTTGCGCAGGTCCAGGATGAGCGCTGCCAGGGTGCGCCCGGCCGCGTAGACATCGGTGGCCACCGTCGGGCCGGTCTCGATGATCTCCGGCGCCTGATAGCCGGGAGTGCCGTAGATACTCCCGTAGGACTCCATCGCCGCGACGGCGCCGAGGTCGATCAGCTTGACCTCGTCGTCGGTCACCATGATGTTGTCCGGTTTGAGGTCGTTGTAGGCCAGGCCGAACGAGTGCAGGTAGTCGAGGGCCGGCAGCACCTCCATCATGTAGGCGATGGTCTCGGCCACCGGAATACGGTCCGATCCGGCCATGTCCAGCATCTTCTTCAGCGATCGCCCGCCGACGTACTCCATGACGATATAACCATCGGCCACCTCGCGCTGCGAGCGGTGCTTGACGAAGTTGTAGATCTTGACCACGCCGGGATGAGTTATCTCGGAGAGGAATTGGCGTTCGGCCAGCGCCACGACGTGAGCCTCGAAGTCCTGCGGGTTCTGCAGTCCCTTGAGTACGACCCAGCGGTCGCTCACATTGGTATCGACGGCCAGGTAGATCCAACCCAGGCCCCCGTGCGCCAGACAGCCCTTGACCACGTACTGTTCGGCCACGACCTCGCCCGCGGACAGGGCGGGCAGATAGTTGTAGGCCGATCCGCACTGTCCGCACTCCCCCGCCACGGCGCCGGGCCCCGCCGGTCCGGAGCGGCCGTTAGGCGCCTGACATTTCCAGCAGAAGCGTTTGTGCTCGGGCACCACCGGATCGGCGAGTACCGCCGTGGCCGGATCGACCGGATCGACCCGCGGCAGGGCAACCAGACCGGCACCCAGCCGGCGCACGCTGGGCCGCGAGCGGGCATTGCGCCCGGAGGGCATTTCGTCTTCGAAGCCCGCGAACGGGTCGGGATCGTCGAAACCGTCCTCGTCGTCACCGAGCAGGAGTTCGTCGAGGTCGTCGTCCTCGTCGTCGGCCCCGGCCAGACTGTTGAGCCGGGCGATGTCGTCGCCGGTCAATGCCGCGATGGCCCGGTCGAAATCCGACAGGTCCGGTGACGCGGGCGGCGCGTCGGACGCCGGGGGCGCCGCCACCGAGGGCACCGACCCGACGCTCACCGGCACGAACACGCCGGACTGACTGGGCACCGATGCGGCGTCGGTGGCGCTGCGCGGCTCGGCGGCGCCGGATTCGGC
>JABFXT010000854.1 GCA_013361595.1 Nocardia sp.
GAGACATCAGGGGGCCTCAACCCCGCGCCGCCGCAGGCGGCGCCAAAAACACAGCCTCAACCCCGCGCGCGCCAGCGCGCCGAAAACACAGGGGTACTGCCCCCGGACCAGCCTGCGCAGCGCACTATTTACCCTGTGACGGCACAGCATTCCCGCGGCCGCCCGCGGGGCACCACCAAACGTGAGCTCGAGTTGATCGCCATGCGATTGTTCAGCGAGCAGGGCTTCGACGAGACCACCGTCGAGCAGATCGCCGCCGCGGCCGGGATCAGCGGGCGTACCTTCTTCCGTTACTTCCCGGGCAAAGCGGAAGTGCTCTGGTACTCGTTCGACGACGAGGTCACCGCGTTGCGGGCCGCCTTCGCCACCGTGCCCGACGACGAGCCCATGATGGCGGCCGTTCGGCGGGTGGTGGTGAACGCCAATCGCTACCGTGCCGAGGATGTGCCCGAGTTGCGCGTCCGGATGAAACTGGTCGCCGATGTGTCCGCGCTGGCGGCCACGGCCGGGACCCACTACGACGCCTGGGAGCGGGCGGTGGGCGAATTCGCCGCCGGACGGCTGGGGGAACCGGCGGATTCACTGTTGCCGATGGCGGTCGGGCGGACCACCCTGGCCGCCGCCCGGGCGGCCTTCGACGCGTGGCTCGCACGGGCGGACGCGGATCTCACCGTGTACCTGGACCGCGCGCTGGCCGCACTCGAACACGGTTTCCCGACCCCCGGCGCGACCCCGGTCACACCGACGCGATAAAACCTGACCGGCAGGTTTCGCCAGTATGGGCGCGTGGGTATGACTAGGCTCGGTATCGGCACGACCGCCGGAAATCTATGATGTACCCGACCGCCGTCGAAAGGGGCACAAGTTACATGTCCGAGGTGTCCATGGGCCTTTCGGCGGACTCGTTGGCTGCGGGACCCGTAGACAATCTGCTCCCACAGCTCGTCGAGCATCTGCGCCAGAACCGCACCGCGCTGCGCGAGGAGTGGGCCCGGCGGATCACCGAGGCGCGCCTGCTGACCGCGATGACGCCGGAGGAGGTCTTCTCCGAGGCGACATCGGTCTACGACAACTACGTCGAGGTGCTGGAAACCGGTAGCGTCGAGGCGCTGCAGGCCTACGCCCGCGATCTCTCCGAGCGCATCATTCCGCGTGGGGTGGAGACCGACGAGGTCCTCGGCATGGTGCTGTTGCTCCGCGATGTGCTGGCCCGGTCGTTGTTCGAGAAGTACCAGTCCAATTTCGAATTACTGAACGCGGTGCTCGACGCCTACGAACCGGCGGCCAACCGGATCGCCAATACGGTGGGCGTCTCCTTCGTCCAGGAGCGCGAACGCGTCATCCGTCAGCAGCAGGAAGCGATCCGGGAGCTGTCCACCCCGGTTCTGCAGGTCCGTGAACAACTGCTGATTCTGCCGATAATCGGCGTGCTCGACAGCCAGCGTGCCCGCCAGCTCACCGAACAACTGCTGCGCGCCATCCGGAACAACCGTGCCAAGGTGGTCGTCATCGATATCACCGGTGTGCCCGATATCGACTCCACCGTGGCCAATCACCTGGTGCAGACCGTCGACGCGTCGGGACTCATGGGCGCCAGCGTCATCATGACCGGCCTGTCCTCCGAGATCGCGCTGACACTCGTCACCATCGGGCTGGACCTGTCGAAGATGAACGCGGTCGGCGATCTGCAGGGCGGTATCGAGGAAGCGGAACGGTTACTGGGCTACGAAGTGTCCAGAGTGACCGAGCGCAGCGAACGCGATTCGCGCTGACCGGAATCCACTATGCCAGTACCGATCCTCAAACAGGGCACATATCTGATCGCGTCGGTGCAGTCGGCGCTGACCGATGCCGATACCGAACGCCTCCAGGACGACCTGATGAAGCAGGTCAGCAAGTACCGCGCGCAGGGCATCATCGTCGATGTGACAGCGATCGACGTGATGGACTCCTTCGCGGCCAGATCATTGCGCACCATCGCGCATATGACCCAGCTGCGCGGTGCGGAAACCGTCATCGTGGGCTTACAGCCCGAGGTCGCTTTCGCCATGGTGCAACTCGGCCTCACCTTCGAAGACATGCACACCGCACTGGACCTCGAAGAGGGCTTGGCCTGGTTGAACCGCAAGGCCTCGGCGCGGCGTCAGCACCGAGATGGTCGTGACAGTGCCCGCTGAACAGGTGGTTATCGCGGTGAAGATGTCGAACGACATCGTGACCGCACGTCAGGCCGGACGTGAGCTGGCCGAGGAACTCGGCTTCACCCTCACCGACCGAACCATGATCTCGACGGCGATCTCAGAGGTCGCGCGGAATATCACCAGTTACGCCGGCAGCGGTGAGATCCGGCTGCAGGTCGACGAACGCGACGGCCGTCGCGCCCTGGTGGTCCAGGCCAAGGATCAGGGTCCCGGGATCATCGATATCGCCCGGGCCATGGAAGACGGTTATTCGACCGGCCTCGGCCTGGGTCTCGGTCTCCCCGGCGCCAAACGGCTGATGGACGGTATGGCCATCGAATCCGCGCCCGGCGCAGGCACGTTGGTGGAGATGTGGAAGTGGGTACCCCACGGTGCATGAGGACGGGTACATCGGCCGGATCGAATGGGCGATGGCCGGCCGCCCCCTCCCCGGACAGGACGTATCCGGGGATCGCTGCCTCGTCCTGGATACCGGTGCCGGCGCCGTTCTGTTCGCGGTCCTCGACGGTCTCGGCCACGGCGCGGCGGCGGCCGCGGCGGTCGACCGCGCGACGCGGGTGCTAGCCGGGAACCGCGCCGAACCGCTGGACGCACTGATGCTGCTGTGCCATCGGGCCATGTCCGATACTCGTGGTGCCGCGGTCACCCTGGTCCTGTTCGGCGCGGAGGAAACGCAGTGGCTCAGTGTCGGCAATGTCGAATCGCATCTGCTCACGGCCGGTCCCACCGGCCCACAGATCAGCGCCAGTGTCCTGCAGAGCGGCGGTATCGTCGGATATCGGCTGCCGTCGATTCTGCAGCCGCAGACCGTGCCGGTCCGGCCCGGCGATCTGCTGCTGATGTCCACCGACGGGGTGGAGGCCGAACCGGGCCAGGGTGTGGATCTCGCGAAATCGACCGCGGAGATCGTGCAGGAGCTGTTGAACCGGCACGCCAAGGACTCCGACGACGCCCTGGTCCTCGCGGCCCGGATGCGCGGCGCCTCGAACGGAACCGCCCAGCGAGAAGTGTCGTGATCCGGCGAGGCCGGCGATGAGCACGGTGCTCGCGGCGTTCCTCGACGCCTACGCCGACGCCCTGCGCCGCCATCTCGCCGATCCCGAGGGCGACGGCCTGGCCGAAGGGCACGAGCTGGGTCGCCGGGCGTTGGTCGAGGGCATCAGCCTGCTCGATCTCACCGAGCACCATTTCCGGGTGGCGAGACAGGTGCAGTCGGAAGCCGCCGCGGCGGGCCCGCCCCCGGAATCGGCCGGTAAAGAGAATTCGCTCGCGGAGCGGGCGCTCGAATTCCTGTTACAGACCCTGATCACACTGGACGTCGCGACCCGCGGTTATCTCGACGGCACCCGCCGCTACGAACAGCAACGTTCGCGCGCCGACGATCTCGCCGGACGCGACGAATTCCGGACCGCACTGGTCGAATCGCTCCAGGACGGGTTCTTCGTCGCCGACGCGCGCGGCACCCTCATCGAGGTGAACAAGGCCTTCGGTGAGCTCACCGGTTACGGCGCCGCCGGGGTCCCCTATCCGCTACCGCATCCGTGGGCCATCCCGGAGGGGCCCCGCTACCCCGACCTGGGGACCGAGGCGTCCCGATTCGTGGTGCCGATCCAGCACCGGGACGGACGCCGCCGCTGGATCGGGGTGAGCACGAGTGCTCTGGTGAAACCTGACGGCGAGGAACACATTTTCGTCGGCACCGTCCGCGATGTCACCGCCGAGCACGACGCCCAGGCCCGCGACCAGGCGGCC
>JABFXT010000505.1 GCA_013361595.1 Nocardia sp.
TGCAGTTGCACGGCGGCTACGGGTATATGCGCGAATACCCGATCGCCCAGGCCTACCTGGATGCCCGGGTACAGACTATCTACGGTGGCACCACCGAGATCATGAAGGAGATCATCGGGCGTAGCCTGAAGCTCTCCTGACCTCGCCGATCCGTACGGATCGGCCGCGACGTCTCTCGAACGGGGCGGGTACTCCGGTACCCGCCCCGGGTCGTGCGCGCATTCCGGTTGTCACGCGTCGCGTCCGGCGCCGACGGCATCGGGGCTCACCGACCGCCCGGGCGCCCCGGGCCGGTGACCAGCGGCAGGTCCAGGGTCGTGCGGATTCCGGGCGCGGCGTCGACCACCGCCGGGATCGCGTTGACCACCCGCATCGCGGTCGCCACCAGCCCGGCGTGATTGTGGTCGCCGTTCTCGCTGGACAGGCAGAGATCCACGGCGTAGTTCGGTTCGCCGGTGATCTCGACCCGGTAGTTGCCCCCCTCCTGCGCGGGCTGCTTCCATTCCGGCGCGAGATCGGCCCGCAGCCGGGTGATGTGTTCCAGCACCGTGACGGCCCGGTCGCCGACCATTCCGCGGACCTCGAAACGCATCGCCGCGGTGGTACCGGCGGCGACCGTACCGGCGGCGATCTCGAGATCCGCCGGTGCGGGGATCCGCTCATGGGTTTCGGTGACGGCGTCCAGTTCCACGCCCAGGCCGGCTGCCAGCTGGCGCACCACGCTGCCCCAGGCGAGGGAGAGCACCCCCGGTTGCAGCAGCATGGGCGTCTCGTCCAGGGGTTTTCCGAAGCCCATGATGTCGAACATCACCGCGGCGTTGTCGTAGGTCGCGTAGTCGAGGATCTCCAGACAGCGGATCTGGTCGACCCGCCGGCACGTTCCGGCCAGGGCGAGCGGCAGCAGGTCGTTGGCGAACCCGGGATCGATCCCGTTGACGAACAGCGAGGCCCCACCGGTCGCGGCGGCTTCCTCGATCGGGGCGAGCATATCCGCCGGTAGTACGCCCCACGGATACTGCAGGAAGACGGGTGCGCTCGCGACGATGTCGATCCCGGCGGAAAGTATCGTCCGCAGGTCCTCGAGTGCCTCGACGAGGCGGTTGTCGGCCATCGCGGTGTAGACCACGCAGTCCGGCCGCAGCGCCAGCAGGGCGGTGGCGTCCGTGGTGGCCGTGACCCCCGTCCGGATCTCGAGCCCGGCCAGTTCACCGGCGTCGCGCCCCTCTTTCGCGCTGCCGGACACCTTGACCCCGACCAGTTCGAGCCGCGGGTCGTCGATGATCCCGGCCAATGCGTGGGTGCCGACATTGCCGGTGCCCCAGTGCACCACTCGGTATGTCACAGGGTTCTCCTCACAGATCCGGAATCGGGATATCGAGATTCGGGGCGATCAGACCGCCGTCGGTCTCGATCACCTTTCCGGTCAGGTAGCCGCCGGCCGGCGCGGCCAGGAACAGCGCGGTGGCCGCGATATCGGCGGGGTCCCCGATCCGGCGCAGCGGGGTCGCCTTCTCCACGGATTCGCGAAGTTTCTCGTCGGCGGCGACGATCTCCAGCGCGGAGGTCGCGATGGAACCGGGCGCGATGGCGTTCACCCGGATCCGCGGGCACAGGTCCAGGGCAGCCAGCCGCGTGTAGTGCGCGAGGGCGGCCTTCGCGGTCCCGTAGGCGGCGAAGGCCCGGCCGGGGAGCCGCCCCATCGTCGACGTGATGTTGATGATCGATCCGCCGTCGGCGGTGTCCAGCATGATCGGGACAGCGGCCCGGACCAGCGCGTGGGCATTGGCGACGTTGAAGTCGAAAGCCCGGGTCAGGGCATCGGGTGTGGTGTCGAGCAGCGGTGTGGGCATTGCTCCGCCGACATTGTTGACAACGATATCGAGCCGGCCGAACTCCGCGGCCGCAGCCGGTGCGAGCGCGGCGCAGGCCGCGGGATCGGCCAGGTCGGCGACCACGATATGGGCCCGGCGGCCCACGTGCCGGATCTGCTCGGCGACGCTCGACAGTTCTGATTCGGTGCGGGCGGCGATCAGGACGTCGGCCCCCGCCTCGGCGAAACCGAGGGCGATGGCGGCGCCCAGCCCACGGCCGGCGCCGGTCACGATGGCGACCCGGTCGTCCAGCCGGAACCGGTCCAGAATCATAGAACCTCCTCAACTATGCTTGTGCCGAATATTCGACGCTATTTCAACGAATAGTCGATGCAGTGTAGATCCCGGGTAACCGGGCGACAAGGGAGCAGTAGATATGGCCACAGCCGGGTCGCCACCGACACGCCGGGTGATATCGGTGGTGGAACTGCTCGCGGAATCCGAACGGGCGCTGACTGTTTCGGAGATCGTGGAACGCCTGTCGCTGGCCCGGGCCACGGTCACCGCGGTGCTCACCGAATTGTGCGAGGCGAACTGGGTGGTCCGCGACGCGAATCTGGCCTACCGTCGTGGACCGGCACTGGCCCGGCTCTCGCCCGCCGAACCGGTGGGGGCGTCGGTCGCGGTGGGCGCCGAGCTGGCGGCAATGGCCGAGGCGGCCGGCTGCGGGGCCACGCTGAGCCGGATCGCCGGTGATCGGCTCACCATCGTGGCCAAACAGTACGCCGGTGCGCGAATAGTGCCGGGATTGTCCGTCGGGCAGACGATCCCGGTGGTGTATCCCGCCGGCGCGGCGGTGATGCCCTGGCGGACCGCCGCCGAACGGCAGCGCTGGCTGGCCACGACCAACGGGCGGCCCGGCGCGGCGGAACTCCTCGACTTCGTCACCACCCACGGTTTCGCCATGTTCCGTCCCGAAGCCGACAACGCGGGGCTGGTCGATGTGCTGACCGAATTGCTCGGGGCCCTCGGTGCGGAACTGCTGCAGCCCGCGCTACGGGCGAAAGCGCTGCGCCAGCTCGGGCGGCTGACCTCGCGCGCGTATACCGCGGCCGATATCGACACCCGGGATGCGCTGCCGCTCAGCTATGTCTCCGCGCCGGTGTTCCACGGTGACCAGGTGCCCTATGAGGTTCAGCTGGGGCCGCTACGGGCGGAGGCCGGTCCCGAGGAGCGGGCGCGCTATATCGACATCGTCCGCGCGGGGGCGGGGGCGATCGCGGTGGCGCTGCTCACCGCGGACGAATGAGCAGGTCGGCCACTCGACTCGGCGTCCAATGCCCGGCGGCACCCGGGCGGGTGGCCAGATAGCCCGCTGTATCGCCGATCGACCACCCGTGCGTGGCCCGCAGGCCGGTCCCGATATGGCGCAGATAGGCGGCGGCGGGCGGGTTCCCGCCTATCTCTCGCCAACGCCACGGGGCGGTGAAGGTGACCACCGGTAGCCCGTCGAATGTTCCCGGGCAGACCAGGGTTTCGTACCGGCCGGGCCCCAGGCTGGACCGGCCGGTACGCACGGCTTCGGTGAGGTCGAGATCGGTACCGGCCCGGCGGTACATCTCCTGGGCGGCGATATCGCTGAACTGCGCGAGCGTCAGCAGATAGGCGCGTACCGGCGTTCCGGCGGGCGTATGGGGGTCGTAGAAGGCGCGGCCGCCGGTCCAGATCACCGATTCGGTGGCGAAGTAGAGCAGTCCGGGGAGAATCAGTGCGAGCGAACGCGCGGGCGGCGTGTGGTCGCGACATCCGCCCGGCGATATGCCCGGCGCCGGGCGCGCCGCATCGCCGGGCCCGCGTCCGGTGAGGTAACCGGACAGGCGCTCGGGGTCCGTGTTCGATCCGTAGGCGGCATACCAGATCCGATCCGGAACCGGATGTCCGAGAGCGGAACGCGGCCGCAGTATCGCGAGCTGGTTCGTTGCCATCCGCTCCTCGTTCCGGCGGCGGGGCGGAGAGCCGGTCGCCGGTGCGCATCCGACGATGCGTACCGGCGCGCGACTCAGATCTTGCGGATCACGGTGACGACCTTGCCGAGAATACGAGCGTCGTTACCGGGGATGGGTTCGAAATGCGGATTGTG
>JABFXT010000507.1 GCA_013361595.1 Nocardia sp.
CCCCGGTTCTTCACTCCGGCGCTCAGTCGCTGCGCTCCTTCGCTCTGTCGCTCCAGAACCGGGGCGGGCCCCGCCTTTGTGGTGGGCTCTGCTTTCGGTGGGGTGATCGGGGCCTTCAGCCCTCGGTCTTCACTGATGCTCAGTCGTTTTGCTGCCCGGGGCACTCCGGCGGAACAATGTCGAGCGCAGGTTGCTGTGTGGGGCGCGCGTGGTCCGATATCGTTCGACAACGCGCAGCGATCACCATTGTCGAATTCGGCGATCACACGAAGGTGCCCACCGACGGCACGGACGTAAGCCGCCAGCGTGCCCAGTTCGGTGTGCGACATATCGCCGCGTTCGATATCGGACACCCGCGCCTGGGACACGCCCATCGCGTCGGCGATCTCGACCTGTGTGCGCGCCTGTGACTTGCGGACTTGTGCCAGCCGGTAAGCGCGCTGCACCTCTTCCATCTGTTCGCGCCGCTTGTCGACAGCTGCGGGCTCGAGAAGCTCTTGTCCGACGAGGTCGGCTTTGACGTCTTTCAGGTGGCAGCGCTGCCGAGCGCAGGCTGTCGTGCGGGATTGTGACGTCCGCCTGCGGGCTCGGCTCCGGAAGGAGGAAAGGGTGATGTGTCACCTGTGCGCGCCGGCAAGCCCGGAGCGGACACGAATGCTCACCGGCCGTGTCCAGCCTGTGGACGGCTGTGCATAGACTCGGCCCGGTGTTGCACGACGAAGGTGGGGCCGGGGCTCCGATACTGCTGCTGCACGGGCTGATGGGCAGTGCCCGGACCTGGCAGGACCAGGTCCCGTGGTTGCGCGAGCACGGCCGGGTGTTCACCTTCGACGCGGCGGGCCACGGGCGGCCGGCGCCGGCCGAACTCACCACCGACGCGTTCGTCGCCGACCTCGCCGAAGCCACCGCGAGTATCTCCGAGCCGATGATCGTGGTGGGCCATTCGATGGGCGGGCTGCACGGATGGGTTTTCGCGGCCACGTATCCGAGCCGGGTGCGGGCGCTGGTGGTCGAGGATATGGCCGCCGATTTCACCGGGCGGACGGCCGCGCACTGGGCCGCCATGGTCGAGGCCTGGCCGCAACCCTTCGCCGACGAAGCGGCGCTGGTCGCGTATTTCGGGCCGGTCGCCGGCCGCTATTTCCGGAATTCGTTCGAGCACGGTCCGGACGGTTACCGGTTGCACGGGGAAGTCGCCACGTTCCGGGATATCTCGGAGGAATGGGGCACCCGTTCGTTCTGGCCGGAATGGGAACGGCTGACCGTGCCGACCCTGCTGCTCGAGGGCGAGTACACGATCACCCCGGCGGGTCAGATGCGCCGGATGGCGGAGCTGCATCCGGCGGCGGAGCACGTACTGATACCCGGCGCCGGGCATCTGGTGCACGACGATCGCCCGGCACGCTACCGGGCCGAGGTCGAACATTTCCTCGACCGGATCCAGCGCGCCGGGAGCGCGGCGGCCGCCGGGCAATGAGCGGCGGGCCCTCAGCCCTCACCGGCCAGCGCGAACCGTCCGTCGTCGGTCTGTTCGATCAACCCGTCGACCAATAGGGAATCCAGCGCGCGATCGCGCTGGCCCGGGTCCCGGGTCCAGGCGAGGTCGAGCCGGACACGTTCCACCGGTGCGTGGGCGGCCCGCAGCACATCGAGCAGCCGTCCCCGCGCCTGCCGGTCGGTGCCCTCGTACTTCTGGGTGCGGCGCGTCGATTCGGTGACCGGCCGGCCCGCCGTGACCCACGCGCAGCTGGGCAGCGGACAGCGGGTGCAATCCGGAGTCCGCGCGGTGCACACCGTCGCGCCGAGTTCCATCAGCGCCGCCGAGAACACCGCCGCCCGGTCGATCCGGCTCGGTAGCAGGGCCTCGGTTTCGGCGAGGTCGCGCGCTGCCGGATTACCGGCCTCACCGCGACCGTGCACGGCCCGCGCCACCACCCGGCGCACATTGGTGTCCACCACCGGAACACGCTGTCCATAGGCGAAACAGGCGACCGCACGGGCGGTGTACGCGCCGATGCCGGGCAACCCGAGCAGCACATCGACATCGTCGGGGACCTCGTCGCCGTGCTCGGCGGCCAATACCTGCGCGCATTCGTGTAAGCGCAGCGCCCGCCGCGGATAGCCGAGTTTCCCCCACGCCCGCAGGACCTCGCCCGCGCTCGCCGCCGCCATGGCCGAGGGCACCGGCCAGCGCCGCACCCACTCACGCCAGATCGGTTCCACCCGGGAGACGGGCGTCTGCTGCAGCATGATCTCGCTCATCAGGATCTGCCAGGCGCTCACCCCGGGCCGCCGCCACGGCAGATCCCGGGCCGTCCGGGCATACCAGTCGTTCAGGATGTCGGAGTCGATCGCACCGGGTTCGATCCCGTGGACACAGCTTGCGCCCACCCCCGGTTTCCTGGCACTCGTCCTGCTCACCCGACCCGCTCCGTTCATCTCACCGTGCAGTTCCACCGGCTGGGCGCGGACGGCCGCCGCGCTGTAACAGGACGGAAGCAAGCGAGCAGACCAAATCGTGCAGAATGGACACCATGCCTCAGTCCAACCCGGTAAGTGCCTGGAAGTCGCTGCGCGAAGGAAACGAGCGCTTCGTGAACGGCACGCTGCTGCATCCTAGCCAGGGAGCTGCCGATCGAGCCAAGCTCGTCGGCGGCCAGAGTCCGTCCGCGGTGTTGTTCGGCTGCGGTGATTCGCGGGTCGCGGCGGAACTCATCTTCGACCAGGGCCTCGGCGATATGTTCGTGGTGCGCACCGCGGGCCATGTGATCGACGCGGCGGTGCTGGGGTCCATCGAATACGGGGTGGGTGTGCTGAACGTGCCGCTCATCGTGGTGCTCGGCCACGACAGCTGTGGCGCGGTCAAGGCGACGCTGGACGCGCTGGACGGCGGGGAGGTGCCCGGTGGGTTCATCCGCAGCATCGTCGAGAAGGTCACGCCGTCGATGCTGATCGGACGCCGGGAGGGCCTGAACACGGTGGACGACCTGGAGGCCCGCCATGTGGTGGAGACCAGCCGACTGCTCATGGAGCGGTCGATGATCGTGTCCGACCGGGTGAATGCCGGCGAATGCGCGATCGCCTGTGTCACCTACAAGCTGGTCGACGGCAAAGCGATACTACATCGGGTCGTCGGCAATATCGGTGAAGCCGTCTGATACCCGCGAGCGCGACCGGGGATCGGCGATACCTTCGGGTGTGCCGTTGACGGCCGCCGCCGCCCGATGCGCTTACCGTTGACACGTGTTGGAACCGACAGGACCGTTACCGCCGGAGATCTACTGGCGGCGTCGCGTGTTCGCCATCGGAGCGCTCGTGGTCGCGCTCGCGGTGGTGATCTGGCTGGCCGTCACCGTCTCCCGAGGCGGTGATTCGCCCGATGCCGCCGCGGCGGCATCGACATCCGAAACAGGCGAGCCCACCCCGGGTTCCACCTCGGCGTCCACCACCGCGAGCAGCACGCGCCCGTCCGCGACGGCCTCCGACACCCGCAGTACCGAACCCGCCGCGGCGGCGTCCGGCCAATGCGCGGACCAGTCACTGGCGATCAAGGTTTCGGTGGGGCAACCCACCTACCGGATCGGCGAGGAACCGGTGTTCGGGATCGTGATCACCAATATCTCCGGCGCGCCGTGCACCCGGGACATGGGCTCCGGTCTGCAGCGGGTGTCGGTGCACTCGCTCGACGGCGGACGTCAGCTCTGGGCGAGCACGGACTGCTATCCCGACGGCGAACCGGATGTCCGGACCCTCGATCGCGGTGAGCAGGCCGCTTTCACGGTGACGTGGACCGGCGCGACCTCCCAGCCGGAATGCGCCGGTGAACGCGTAGCGGTGCCCGCGGGCGCCTACAACGTGGTGGCACAGATGGGTTCGGTGCGCAGCGCGCCCGAACCTTTCAACCTCGCCTGACCGGGGGTCATTTCTTCGTCAGCCCCGCCAGCCGCAACGCGCTGCGCAGGCTGGGCGCCTCGTGCAGGGTCAGTGGCGTGTTCTTGCCGTCGGTGCCGGGCGGCACCACCGCGGTGGTGAAACCGAGCCGCTCGGCCTCGGCGAGCCGGCGCGTGGTGGAGGTGATCCGCCGGACCTCGCCGGCCAGCCCGACTTCGCCGAGGATCACCCAGCCGGGCGGCAGGGCGGTATCCCGCGCGGCGCTGGCGATCGCCAGCGCGATGGCGAGATCGGCGGCCGGTTCGGTGAGCCGCATACCGCCCACCGTGGCCGCGTAGATGTCCTGTTTGCCGACATAGAGCCCGCATCGGCTCTGCAGGACCGCCAGCACCATGGCGACCCGGTTGTAGTCCAGTCCGCTGACCGCGCGGCGCGGCGCCGGGACCTGCGTCTCGACGGTCAGCCCCTGCACCTCGCCGACCAGCGGCCGCTTGCCGTCCATCGCGACCGTGACCGCGGTACCGGGTACCGAATCCGACCGATGATGCAGGAAGAGCCCGGAAGGATCGGTCACACAGGCGATTCCGTCGTCGTGGAGTTCGAAACAACCGACCTCGTCGGCACTGCCGAACCGGTTCTTGATCCCGCGCACCATCCGTAACGCGGTGTTCTTGTCGCCCTCGAACTGCAACACCACATCCACCAGATGTTCCAGCGTGCGCGGTCCGGCGACGGCACCGTCCTTGGTGACATGCCCCACCAGCAGTACCGCGATCCCGCTCGCCTTGGCCAGCGAGGTCAGCGCCGCGGTCACCGCCCGCACCTGGGTGACGCCCCCGATCACCCCATCGGTATCGGCGGCCAGCATCGTCTGGACCGAATCGACCACCAGCAGTGTGGGTTTCACCTGATCGACATGCCCGAGTACGACCGAGAGATCCGATTCGGCGGCCAGATACACCCGGTCGTGCACCGCACCCGTCCGGTCCGCGCGCAACCGCACCTGCCCCGCCGATTCCTCCGCGGTGACATAGAGGGCCCGCTCGTCCCGATGCCGCGCCCAGCGATGCGCCACCTCGAGCAACAGCGTCGATTTGCCGACCCCGGGCTCACCGGACAACAACACGACCGATCCGGCGACGATCCCACCCCCCAGCACTCGGTCGAGCTCGGAAACGCCGGTGGGCCGCGCCGTGGTCGTCTGCGAATCGATCCGGGATATCGGTGCGGCGGCGGTGGTCGGCAGCATCGCCTTACGCGCCGGTCCCGCTGCGGTGGCGGCCACCGGTATCGATTCGTCCACGGTGCCCCAGGATCCGCACCCGGGACATTTACCGACCCATTTGGCGACTTCGTGCGCGCACTCCGAACACCGGTAGACGGCTTTGTTCTTGGTCACTGCCACAGCCGAACCCTACGCAAATACGCCGACAGTGTTTATTTGCGGCGCCTTCGGCGCCGCGGGGTCGAGGCCCCCTGGAGTCCCGTCGTTCAGCCCTCGAGACTCGAGCCTTCGGCTCATGCGACGTGCGGTCGGCCGTACGCGGAAGGTGAACCGTTGAGCACCTCCGGTCAAGGGCGGGACGGGCCACGACCTTTGGGGGCCTCGTAAGGCTCGGCGCCGAGGATGCAGAGCCCGGGGAGATGTCCCTTTTTCGAAGGTTTACCCATGTAGTCGGGCCGGTGGTTCTGGATCGATCGCGTGAAGGAGTGGTAGCGACCAGTGGCGCCGTGATGCGCGATATGTGGTCGCAATCCAATGGAACGGCGACCGTCGAACGCGCAACGGGTCGTGGATCCACGCAGGTCGGTCGAGCGCTTCAGCGTGTACGCGTCGTTCACCGTGGATCGATCATCGACGTGATCGGAGCAGGCCCTGGGTCAGGAGCGGCGAAGTAGCCAGGGACCGAGCGCGTGCGTAGGCCCCCACCGATCCAGGACCGCCGAACACTGATGGCCCCGGGACCCGCGCAGGCCGGCTCGGAGCACACCGGTTCACGTCCCCGCTCCCCACTCCGAACGGTCGACCTCAATCACCGGGGTCACGAGGGCCCCGCCCGCCCCGCCGCAGGCGGGGCAGATAACTCAGTGTCCGCCGGTGGAGCCGGTGGTGCTCTTGGAGAGTTCGGATTCGTGGCGCGGGGCCTCCACACCGGCGTCGACCGGGACCTGGACTACGACGGCGCCGTTCTCTTTGAAGTTGAACGAGACGTTGTAGGTGAGGCCCGGCGTGATGTTGCGGGTCAGGCCGGTGATCTCGATGCGGGCGGGTTTCGTTTCGCCGCCTTCGGTTTCGATCGTTTCGCCGCTGGTGTGGGTTTCCGCTCCGGCCTGCGGTGTGGAGACCACGATGGTTTCGGCGGGGGCGATCGAGAGTTTGTCGCCTTTGCCCGGGGTGATCTTGGCGGTGCCGAGGTCGGTGGTGACGCTGGTGAGTTCGTCGGTGACCACTTCGCCGGTGTTCACGATCGACAGCGCGAGCGCGGCCTGGCCGCCGGTGGTGTTGATGCCGGTGCCGTCGCCTGGGTAGACGATGTGCACGTTGCGCAACGCGATATCGCCGATATCGGCCGTGTTGCCGTTGACGGCGGCGACCTGGTCGGCGGTCTGTGAATGCTGGCCGGCACTGCAGCCGGACAGGATGAGGGCGGCTCCGGCGGCGAGCGCGGCGGCCGCGACCATGCGGCGCCGACGGGTCGGGGCGACCGGGCCAGCGGCAGTCGCGGCAGTCAGGGCAGTCACGGGTTGTCCTCCATGTCCGAGTGGGCGCACTCCAACTAGGCACTGTAGTAGTTGCATCGCAACACGCGACGCACCGGGCGGTGTCCGGCGGGTCACGGATCGTAGTCTCTGCGCCACGCCGGTGTCCGTTGTCCGACGGCACGACGGGCGGGTGTTGCGGGTATTGCGCGCCGTCGCGCTGACCGGTAACGATCCGGCCTCCGCCGTTCGCTTGCGCGCCCGGGCGGAGTGCGTTTTCATATGCCCTCGGAGAGCCCCTGTCCGACACCCGTTCGGGCACAACGTGATGCACACCAAACTCGTCCTGTCAAGCCCCAGTGCCTGGTCGTTGTGGCCCTGACCTGCGCAGTTGATCGCGCCGTTATCGAGTCGCGTGTTAAACTGTGAACATCGAAAGGGGCACGGGACACATGATTTTTAAGGTCGGAGATACCGTCGTTTATCCCCATCATGGGGCGGCTTTGATCGAAGCTATCGAGACCCGCACCATCAAGGGTGAGCAGAAAGAGTATCTGGTCCTGAAGGTCGCACAAGGTGACCTCACTGTTCGGGTTCCCGCGGAAAACGCGGAATATGTCGGCGTTCGCGATGTAGTAGGCCAGGAAGGTCTCGACAGAGTCTTCCAGGTACTGCGTGCGCCGCATACCGAAGAACCCACCAACTGGTCCCGCCGTTACAAGGCCAACCTCGAGAAACTCGCCTCCGGCGATGTGAACAAGGTGGCCGAGGTCGTCCGTGACCTGTGGCGCCGGGAGCAGGACCGTGGTCTGTCCGCGGGCGAGAAGCGGATGCTGGCCAAGGCTCGGCAGATCCTCGTCGGGGAGCTCGCGCTCGCCGAGGGTACTGATGACGGCAAGGCCGAGACGCTCCTCGACGAGGTTCTCGCCGCGGCGTCCTGATCGTGCACAGAACAGACGGTTCCGGCCGTGCCGCCGGTCCCGTCACCGCTTTGGTTCCTGCCGCCGGTCGTGGCGTGCGCTTGGGTGCAGATGCGCCCAAGGCGTTCGTCCCGATCGGCGGCAGGCCTATGCTCGGACTGGCCGTGAACGGCCTGATAGCTGCCGGTGTTGTCGACGAGATCATTGTGATGGTGCCCGCCGAACATGTCGACCGGGCGGCAGCTCTTTTACCTGCGGATTCCGTGGTGCGGATCGTGGTCGGCGGTACCGAGCGCACCGATTCGGTGCGTGCCGGGCTGGCCGCCGCCGGCGATTCCGCGTTCTTCCTGGTGCACGACGCGGCTCGCGCCCTCACCCCGCCCGCCTTGATCGCTCGCGTGGTCGACGAACTCCGTGCCGGGCATCCCGCCGTCGTGCCGGCGCTGCCGGTGGTGGACACCGTGAAAACGGTGGATTCGCGGGGAAATGTCACCGGTACGCCGGACCGGGGCGCCCTCCGTGCCGTCCAGACGCCGCAGGGCTTCGCCGCGGCGACGCTGCGGGCCGCCTACGCCGAACCGGAGTCCGCGACCGATGACGCGGGCCTGGTGGAGCGGCTGGGCACACCGGTGCGCACCGTCCAGGGCGACCCCCTCGCCTTCAAGATCACCACCCCGCTCGACCTGCGGCTGGCCGAATCCCTGCTGGACCCGAGCCCGGCGGTGACGTCGTGCTGAACATGCGGGTCGGCATCGGCACCGACGTACATCCGATCGAACCGGGTCGTCCCTGCTGGATGGCCGGATTGCTGTTCGACGGCGAGGACGGTTGCGCGGGCCACTCCGACGGAGATGTCGCCGCGCACGCGCTCTGCGATGCGCTGCTGTCCGCGGCGGGGCTGGGCGATGTGGGTTCGGTGTTCGGTACCGGCCGTCCGGAATGGGCGGGAGTGTCCGGTGCCGCCATGTTGAAGGAAGTGCGGCGCCTGCTCGACGACGCCGGATACGAGGTCGTGAATGCCGCTGTCCAGGTGATCGGCAACCGGCCGCGGATAGGTCCGCGGCGCGCCGAGGCGCAGCAGGTGCTCGGCGATCTGCTGGACGCGCCGGTCTCGGTATCCGGCACCACCAGCGACGGCCTGGGTCTCACCGGGCGCGGTGAGGGGATCGCCGCGGTCGCCAATGCCCTGCTGCACTGTCCGGGGCGGCCGAGTGCAGAGCCCGGAGACGGTGGCGAGGTGCTACCGGCATAGGGCCCGCGAGGCCGCCCTTCCATACCGGCGCGGCCGAATGCCGGGCTCCGGATCGGTATCGATGGTGATCGGTTCGGGCCGGTTCGGTCGCCCACCGCGGTATCTGTCCAGCGTGAGCCGCAACGGTGGAACACCGACTTCCCCCGCGCGCCGCCGAGCCGAATGCTCGCGCACCGACCCGCACCGCTACCCTGCCCATATCCCCTGCACCAAATTCGAGTGCACTCCATACACGAAACTAGGATCGACTGCCGTGACGCTGCGCCTGTTCGACACCGAGAAACGGACCCTGCGTGATTTCACTCCGCTGGTACCCGGACACGCCTCGGTGTACCTGTGTGGGGCGACCGTGCAGGGGCTACCCCATATCGGTCATGTGCGCAGCGGAGTCGCCTTCGACATTCTGCGCCGCTGGCTGACCGCGAACGGCTTCGATGTGGCGTTCATCCGCAACGTCACCGATATCGAGGACAAGATCCTGACCAAGGCGGCCGCGGCCGGACGCCCCTGGTGGGAATGGGCGGCCACGCACGAACGTGCCTTCGACCAGGCCTATCGGCAGCTCGGCGTGCTGCCGCCGTCGGCCGAACCGCGCGCGACCGGGCATATCACCCAGATGGTCGATCTGATGCGGCGGCTGATCGACCGCGGGCACGCGTACGCCTCCGAGGGCAATGTGTATTTCGACGTCCGGAGCTACCCCGACTACGGACACCTCTCCGGCCATCGGCTCGAAGATGTGCACCAGGGGGAGAGCGCCGGACTCGGTAAGCGCGATCCCCGTGATTTCACACTGTGGAAAGCCGCGAAACCGGGCGAGCCGACCTGGCCGTCGCCCTGGGGGCCGGGACGTCCCGGCTGGCATCTGGAATGCTCCGCCATGGCCGAGTTCTATCTCGGCCCGGAATTCGATATCCACTGCGGTGGTATGGATCTGGTCTTCCCGCACCACGAGAACGAAATCGCGCAGTCCAAGGCGGCCGGCGACGGTTTCGCCCGGTACTGGTTGCACAACGGCTGGGTCACCATGGGTGGCGAGAAGATGTCGAAATCGCTCGGGAATGTGCTGTCCATTCCGAATGTGCTGAAATCTGTGCGCGCGGTGGAATTGCGCTTCTACCTGGGCAGTGCGCACTATCGCTCGATGCTGGAATATTCGGACAAGGCGCTCGCCGATGCGGCGCAGTCCTATCAGCGGATCGAAGCATTCGTGCAACGCGTGGCCGAACGCGCCGGGGATATCGCGATGGGTAAATGGACCGACGGATTCGCCGCTGCCCTCGACGACGATCTCGGTGTCCCGAAAGCGCTCGCCGAGATCCATCACGGTGTACACGAGGGCAACCGTGCGCTGGACGCGGGCGTACTCGATACCGCCCGGGAGCACGCCGGCCAGATCCGGGCCATGCTCGACGTGCTCGGCGTGGATCCGCTCGACCCGCACTGGCACGGCGCCGCCGACCATACGGCGGCCGACGCCGCCCTGGACGTGCTCGTGGGGGCCGAGCTGGAACGACGGCAACAGGCCCGGGTCACCAAGGACTGGGCGACCGCCGATGCTGTCCGCGATCGACTGCAGGCGGCCGGAATCGAAGTTACCGATACACCCAACGGTGCCGAATGGTCGCTGGGCGCACCTACCCCTGGAAAGGCGGGCTGATGGCCGGCAATTCACAACGTCGCGGTGCGATCCGTAAGGGCGGCACCAAGAAGGGCGCGGTGGTCGGTTCCGGTGGCCAGCGGCGCCGCGGATTGGAGGGGCGCGGGCCGACACCGCCGGCGGAGCAGCGGACGAAACATGCGGCCGCCCGCCGGTCGGCCGCGAAAGCCAAAGCCGCGCAGAACAACCCGCCCAACCGTGGCCGTCCGGCCGGTCGCCGCAGCGATGACGCGCCCGAGCTGGTACTCGGCCGCAATCCCGTGGTGGAGTGTCTGCGAGCCGGTGTACCGGCCAGCGCGCTCTTCGTGGCGGTGGGAACCGAGAACGACGAGCGGCTCACCGAGAGCGTGCGCATCGCGGCCGATACCGGGATCTCCATTCTCGAGGTGCCGCGCACCGATCTGGACCGGATGAGTTCCAACGGCCTCCATCAGGGTGTGGCCCTGCAGGTGCCGCCCTATCGGTACGCCCACCCCGACGATCTGCTGACCCGTTCCCGGGAGTCGTCCGAGCCGGCGCTGCTGGTGGCGCTGGACAATATCTCCGATCCGCGCAACCTCGGCGCCGTCGTGCGCTCGGTCGCCGCCTTCGGCGGTCACGGTGTGGTGATCCCGCAGCGTCGCAGCGCCAGTGTCACCGCGGTCGCGTGGCGGACCAGTGCCGGTGCCGCGGCGCGGCTCCCGGTGGCCCGTGCCACCAATCTCACACGCACTCTGAAGGATTGGGCCGCCAAGGGCGTCCAGATCGTCGGCCTCGACGCGGGCGGCGATCTGTCCCTCGACGAGTTCGACGGTGCCGCGCCGACCGTGATCGTCGTCGGATCCGAAGGTAAGGGCCTGTCCCGGCTGGTCCGCGAGAACTGCGACGCGGTGCTCAGCATCCCGATGGCGGGTCCGGTGGAATCACTGAACGCCTCGGTCGCCGCGGGTGTGGTGCTGGCCGAGATCGCCCGGCAGCGACGCGCCTGAACACAAGTTCCAACCCGCCGGCCCGGCTGCGCAACAGCGCGGACACCGGCGCCGGACACAGGGGATCGGGCGTGTCGGGATAACGGTCAGCGGGCGGTTCGGACGTGAATCCGCCGCGCCCGGACCGCAAATCCGGCACAGCACCGTAGAATTCGTCATGTGGTGATACCCAACGCGCCCATCGGCAAGCCGGTAGAGCATCCGCATGCGACAGCGGTGCTGTTCCTCGGCGCGGTCAGCCTGTTGTGTTGCGGACTGACCGGGCCGGTGGCCTGGGCGATGGGTAAACGCGCACTGGACCAGATCGAAGAATCCGGTGGTGCCTACGGCGGACACACACAGGTGGTCGTCGGATTCATTCTCGGCGTGATCGGCACGATCCTGATGGTCGTGATGGCACTGCTGTTCCTGGTCGTGCTGCTCGGCGGCGGCTGACCGGAGTCAGTCCAGGCTCTGCTGCCCGGACCATTTCGTCCGTGCCCAGCTGGGCCATTCATCGTTGATCGAGCCCGACCACGTCGGCTGACGGCGCTCCCGGAAAGCGGCCATGGCCTCGCCCGCGTCCCGGCCGTCGGCGATATGTTCGTTCAGATCCGCCTCCAACCGCCCGACGACCGCCGGTTCGAGACCGACACCCTCCCACAGCAGTCGTTTGGACAGTGCCGCCGTCAGCGGTGCGGAACCGTTGGCGATATCGTGCGCGACCGCCATCGCGGTCGGCAGCACCTCGGCCGCGGGCAGGCACGCGTTCGCCAAACCCATGGCCCGCGCCTCTTCACCGTCGAAGGTGCGACCGGTGAGCAGGATATCGGCGGCATTCGCGAGCCCGGCCAGCCGCGGCAGCGTCCAATGCACATACCCGTCGGCGAGGACCCCGCGCCGCACCTGGCTCAAGGCATAGACCGCGTCATCGGCCAGATACCGCAGATCACACTGCAACGCCAGCGCCAGCCCGACACCCACCGCATGCCCGTTGACCGCCGCGATCACCGGCTTACGCACCCGGAACGGCGGCGGATCGACACTCGCGCTCACCTCGCCCACCCGATCCGACAGATCGGCCCCCGCGCAGAAAGCGGGCGGTGTACCGGTGATCACCACGACCCGGATGGCGTCCTCGGTGTCGCAGCGTTTCAGCGCGGCCCCCAACGCCTCGGTCATCGCGGGATTGAAGGCATTCTGTTTCGCCGGCCGATTCAACGTGAGGACGGCGATGCCCGCTGAGACATCGACGAGCAATTCCGAACTCATGATCTGGATGGTAGCTGTGTTTTCGGCGCGCTGGCGCGCGCGGGGTCGAGGCCCCCTCGGTCTCGCCGTTCAGGCCTCGAGACTCGCGCCTGCGGCGCATGC
>JABFXT010000883.1 GCA_013361595.1 Nocardia sp.
GCAAAGTCTCCGCGTCGTAGAACACAGGTCGTTCCGCGGGTCCAGCGGGGCGCCGCGGCACTCGTGAGCCCTGACACTAACAGCCTGGGGGTTACCCGGGCGTTGGCGAGGCCGGAATCGGACCGAAAACGGGGGGAGTCTAACCCGCATTGTGAAATACCGGCTTCCTCCACGCGTGAGCGGCCCGGCAGACTGGACCCCGATGACGACCACCCCGACCACCGATACCGGCTCCCGGCCACCCGTCGAACCCGGTGCTTCCGCCGCTGACCAGGACCGATCCGGCGGCGACCCCGGCCGGACCGGGCAGCCCCCGCTGCCCGCGGCACGTCAGCGGGGCTTTCTCCCCGCGCTCGAGGGTATGCGCGGGCTGGCGGCGCTGGGCGTATTGCTCACCCATGTCGCCTTTCAGACGGGCGCCACCGGAATTCCGGGGCTGGGCCGGCTGCTGGAACGCTTCGATATGGCCGTCGCGGTGTTCTTCGCACTGTCGGGTTTCCTGCTGTGGCGACCGCACGCGCTCACCGCGCGCGGACTCGGCGAAGCCCCCGGTCTCGGGTACTACCTGCGCCATCGGGTGGCGCGGATCGTGCCCGCCTACTGGGTCGTGGTCTGCACCGTTCTGCTCCTGGTGCCGGCGGCCGCGCATACCGCCGGTTTTCAGGTATGGATCTCGAATCTGCTGCTCCTGCAGGTTTTCGTCCCCCTCACCCTCACCGACGGACTCACCCAGATGTGGAGCCTGTCGGTCGAGGTGGCCTTCTATATAGCGCTGCCGCTACTGGCCTGGCTGCTGCACTGGCTGCGCGGCCGGGCCGCGGCGGCGCGGGTACCGGCGGTCCTCGCCCTCGGGGTGGCGTTCCTGAGCTGGAACTTCATCCCGGTCCCGACCCCGGACGCCATCCACGCCGACAACTGGCTGCCGGCCTATATCCCCTGGTTCGCGGGCGGCATGCTGCTCGCCGAACTGACCTGCGACGACCGGTGGCGGCGGCGCTTACGACTGCTGGGCAACCAGCCCGTCATGTGGGCGATCGCCGCCGCAGCGTTCGTGGCGTCGTCGACCCGATTGGGCGGGGTCGCCGGACTGACCCGGGCCGAGCCCTGGCAGTACGCCGCGAAGATGGGACTCGGCGCGGTGATCGGTTTCGCGCTGCTGGCTCCGCTGGTGCTCGGACCACCGGACAAACCGCACCGCTGGCTCACCGCGGCACCGGTCGCGACCGCCGGACGCTGGTCCTACGGCATTTTCATCTGGCATCTCGCCGTACTGTCGGTGATCTTCCCGGTATTCGGCATCCTGCCGTTCCAGGGCAATTTCGGAGTCGTGCTGGCCCTGACGGTCGCGTTCACCCTGCCGATCGCCGCGGCCAGCCACGCCCTGGTGGAGGAGCCGTGCCGGCAGTGGGCCCGGCGCCGCGACCGGCCCCGGCCGACCTGAACGGGCAATTCAGCAATCGCAACCGCAGCCGTCGCAGCAGCAACCGTCGCAGCAGCAACCGTCCCCGCAGCAACTCCCGCAGTCACAGCAGCCGCTGCAGTCACAGGGGCAATCACAGCCACGGTCGGCCCAGGACTGCTTGCGCTCACCGCTGCACGGACGGGTGTGTTCGGCCCAGCAGGCGTAGCCCGTGCAGTACTGGGTGAGTATCAGTTGGATCGATTCGGCGACACCGGGCTGCCGAGGCGGGCCCAGGGGCGGGTGCTGCCCGGTGGACCCGATACTCACCGGGTACTGCCGTGCTGAGGCCACGGGCGGCGGGGCGATGATGCGGCCGACCCGGCGGACAGTGGACTTCAGCGGATCCAGCAGCGCCCAGCGCAGGGCGGGCAGGCCGGTCAGGCCGGCGGACCGCAGCGATGCCCGCAGGGCGTGCTCCGATTCCCGAACCAGTGCGTAGCCCTCGGCCGGTGAGGTGTCGGTGGCGGCGAGCGGGTTGAAGCGGTCCGCGGCGGCATCGGCGTGGTAGTCGGTGAGCGCGTCGGTCAGATGCGCGATCCGGCCGAATTCGGCCCCCGCGCCGCGCAACGCCTCCACATTGTCCGGGCGATCGGCCAGCACTGCGGTATGGGCGAAGAACTGCGCGGCACAGAGGCGGCTGGCGTGGGTCAGCTCGTCCAGGGCGGACGCGTCCGCCGGATCGTCACCGGCGGCGATCCGCTGTTCTGCCGCCACCTGCGCCTCGATCGCCGCCACCAGCGGAGCGATATCCAGCCCGATGGCGGCGGCCCGGCTGTGCGCGCCCGCGGCCCAGCCGGTCGCGACCCGGCGCATAGGGCGATGCAGCCTCGGGCGGGTATCGCCGTCGTCGATATGGTCGGCGACCTTGGCGGAACCGAGTAACAGCGAGGCGGTGGCGGCGAGCTGGACCGGCGCCGACGTACCGACCGGAACCCGCGCCGTACGCATTCCGCGCAGTGGGCAGGGTCCTGCCGTACGCCGGGCGGCGGGGGCCGCGGCCTGGGCCTCGGTGAGCACCGCGAGCACTACCGCGTCGGTATTGGTCGCGCTACGTGCCAGTTGCCCGTGCCCGTCGCGCAGGCCCAGGCACAGCCCGCACATATGCGACTGCCTCAGGCCCGGGTCCACCCCGTACTTCTCGGTGCCGTGCCGGCACGGCTGCAATATTCCGAACATTTTCCCTCCCGACCGGATGCCGTCCTCCGCGATATCCAGTGCGGGCATTGAAATTACGGAGTCCCCCAACTCCACGCAACAGGGAAGGGATCCGCTGAGCGGGCAATTCGTGTTATTCGGGCGATTCCACCGGTTCGGCATCCTCGGCCTCGTCGGGCTTGCGACCCGAGAGGCCGCGCCACGCCAGCGCGTCGAGGAGATCCACGGCCTCGGCCACATCTATGCGGCCGTCGGCCACCGAATCGGCGATGGCCTCCCCCGCGCCGATCACAGCGACGGCGACGATATCGAAGTTGGTACCCGGGTCGGCATGTTTGGCGCTGGACTCCAGCAGTTTGGCGGTCAGCTCGATAACCCGTTCCCGAGCATTCTCGATCTCCGACGCGAAGGCCTGCTGCCCGAGGGCCTGGCGGTACAGGACCTGCCAGGAATTGCGGTGGGTGTCGACGAAGCCGAGGAAACCCTCGAGTGCGGTGCGCAATTGTTCGTGCGGGCTGAGCAGCGGGTTGCCCGCGGGTGCGACAGATTCCAGGAAGCGCAGGCCCTCGCGCTGGATACAGGCCCGGAAGAGTTCGTCCTTGGAGCCGTAGTACAGATACAGCATCGGCTTGGAGATTTCGGCTTCGGCGGCGATCGCGTCCATGGAGGTTTCGTGGAAGCCCTTGCGCGAGAAGACCTCGACCGCGGCATCGAGCATCTGCTGCTCGCGCACCGCTCTCGGAAGCCTTTTCGTACCGCCCGCCATTACGTCTCCTAGCCGAGTGAGCCCTTTATATTACTCCAAAGTAAGTTCTGGAGGACCGGAACCACCGGCGGCGATGCGCGCACGCCGGTGATCTTCCGGTAGACGGCCGGAAACCCGGATCCATCGGATCGCCGGCCCCGCCCGGCTCGGAATCGCCCCGCTCAGCAGGCGCGCGGTATCCGCTTGTAGTCGGCCATCCGCAGGACGGAGGCGTCCACCCGTTCCATCGGCAGCCTGCCGGCGGCCACCGCCTGCTCCAGCTGATCGAGGACCTGGCCGACGGCGTCGGTGCTGATCCACAACGCATTGTCCGCCCCCGCCACCAGTGCGGCCTCCACCGCCTGCGCGATGGACAACCGCTCGGTGATCGCGGCCATTCCGCTCAGATCATCGGTGAAGATCACGCCGTCGAACGGAGCGGCCCCGTACCCTGAGCCTTCGCGCAGCAGGTTCATCACCTCCGGACTGATACTGGCCGGGACCCCGGGAGTCGTCAGCCCGGGGACATCGAGATGACCGACCATCACCGCCGAACCCGAATCGATCAGTTCGCGGAACGGCACCAGATCGCTGTCGCTCAGCTCCGACAGCGGCGGCACGGTCACCGCCCCCAGATGGGAATCGCCGGTGCTGGACCCGTGGCCCGGGAAATGTTTGAGGACGGTACCGAGACCGACTTCGTGCATGGCGCGGATATAGGCGTCGGCGTACCTGGTCACCACCGCCGGATCGTCGGAGAACGAACGGTCACCGATCACCGAATCGTCGGGCTGGGAGCTCACATCGATATCGGGGGCGAAATCCACCGTGATCCCCAGGTCCCGCATGGCCCGCGCCCGGTCCAGTGTCGCGGTGTAGAACTCGTCGGGCGTCATGGTCTGCGCGGTCTCCCGGGCCGACGGGGCGGTCCCGATCAGGTTGCCCAGGCGCGATACCCGGCCGCCCTCCTCATCGGTGGTCACCATGAGCGGCGTTTTCGCCGCTGCCGTCACCTGCGTGAGCCCGCCGTCGGTGAGCATCGACTGATCGGTCCAGCTGCCGACGAAGATTCCGCCGACCTGGTGGTCGCGAACCACCGCGAGCGCATCGTCGGTACCGGTCACCCCCACGGTGATCAGCTGCGCGAGCTTCTCGCGAGTGGTGAACCGGCCCAGGTACTCGGCGGCGCAATCGCCCTCGGTCGTGGGCCCGGACTCACCACTGGCCGCAGCCCCGGGGGCGGTGGCGCCACCCGGGTTCGCGGTGGTGGTGGTACCGGAGCCGCCGCCGTCACCGCCGGAACAGCCGGTGAGGGCCACGGCGAGCACCGCGAGCAGGACGAACGGTATCTTCCGCATCGTTAGACGGTAGTCCGCGCACCACGGCCGTGGAACGTCGGCTCGGCAACCGCGCGGAGGTAATCTGGTAACACCGGTCAGGATTTCGCTCCGGAGGAGTCGTGATGCCCTGCGATCTGATGCTCATCGCCTACGACGGTTCCGAACACGCCAAACGCGCGATCGAATACGCCGGACGTTTCCTCGCCGCCGACCGCGCGGTGGTCGTCACCGCCTGGGAGCCGATGGTCCGTCAGGCGGCCCGTATCTCCGGGATCTCCGGCATGGTGCAACCGGAATGGGTGCCCGACGAGGAACTCGAGGACATCGCCTACACCACCGCCCGCGCCATCAACGACGAAGGCGTGCACTTGGCGGGGCTGGCGGGACTGAACGCCGAGGCACGGACGCAAGAGTACGCCGCGAGCGCCTGGCAGGCGGTCGTCGAGGTAGCCGACGAACTCGATGTCGACATCATCGTGGCGGGCACCCGCGGCGCCACCGGATTGCGGGCGCTGGTGCACAGCAGTGTCGCCGACGCGGTGCTCAAACACTGCCACCGCCCGGTCTTCCTGGTACCTCCGGTGCAGCGCGCCGGTGACCGGCCGAACGGGCACAGCGATCACGCCGCGAGATAGCGGCACCGCGAACCGGACTACGGTCGGCATATGACCGGGTTCCTGCTGGCTCGACCCGACAGCGTGGTGCGCGGCACCGGGGTACGCGCCGTGCACCGCGATCCGTGGCAGGCCGCCGCCGCGCTCCGTGACGGCTCCGCGAGGGCGATCGCCGGAGCCCTGCCGTTCGACCCGCGCGAGGCGGCCGCGCTGGTGGAACCGGATGAGCTGATCGACGCCGTGGGGTCGTGGCGGCCCGCCGCCCTCCCGGAACTGCCGGCCGTCCGGATCGTCGATCGGACCCCGGAGCCGGCCGAACATCGCGCGCGGGTGGCGCGGCTGGTGGCCCTGCTGAACGAGCCCGGCGCCCGGCTGCGCAAAGTGGTGGCCGCCCGTTCGGTGCGCGTCGCGGCCGACGCCGCCCTGGACCCCGAGGTGATCGCCGGATACCTGCTGATCCGGCATCCGCGCGCGAATGTCTTCGCGGTCGATCTCACGCCCGCCGGACGCCCCGGTGCGACACTGCTGGGCGCGAGCCCGGAGCTGCTGATCCACCGCCGCGGCACAGCGGTGGAGTTGTATCCACTGGCCGGCACCCTGCCTCGGCTCGCGGACCCGGTGGCCGATACAGCGCAGGCGGATCTGCTGGTGGCGAGCGCGAAGAACCACGCCGAACACGCGTTCGTCGTGGACTGGATCGCCGAACGGCTGGCCCCGGTCTGCACCGGCCTGTCGGTTCCCGAGCGGCCGCGGCTGGTGGCAACTCACGATGTCTGGCATCTGGGCACCCCGATCCACGGGGTGCTGCGAGAGCCGGCCCCCAGTGCGCTCGAACTGGCCCTGCTCCTGCACCCGACCCCCGCGGTGTGCGGGACTCCGACCGCGGACGCCCTCGAGTACATCACCGGGCACGAGGAAGACCGGGGTTTCTACGGTGGCGCGGTCGGCTGGTGCACCGCCGACGGTGACGGAACCTGGGTGGTGGCCATCCGCAGCGCGGAACTCGCGGCCGGCGGCCGGGAGCTGCGCGCCTACGCCGGCGGCGGGATCGTCGCGGCCTCCGACCCGGGCGCCGAACTCGCCGAGACCACCGCCAAACTACGCACTCTGCTCGGCGCCCTCGATTGCCCCGTACCCTCCGGAGAAGCGTGAAACCGCGGGTCCGGGCGGGTGCGCCCGGGCCGGGAGCGGACCGCGGTCGGTACCCGGCCGGACGCAACCGTTAGGGTGAAACACCCGACGGTGCCTACCTCGACCCCGCCGGTCCTGCTAGGTTGGCCCAGATATCTGCCTGCTTCGAGTTTGGAGTGCTGCGATGAAGTTTGCTGTCCCCGGTGTCGCGAGTGCGGTCGGCGGCGCCCTGCTGGGCGCGATCGCGGTCTTCGCCATCACCGCCGCGCTGCAGCAGAACACCCGCCCCGAGGTCGACCGCAGTGGTAACGCGGACAGCTCGCTGCTGAACAGCGTCGAATACGGCAAGCGCTGAGACCCGGCCCGATCTCGTCCCGTCCCCGCCGGTTCCTTCCGGCGGGGACGGTAAACGCCTGACCCACGGTGCCCGTCCAGTCCGACCCCGTCGTACCCGCCGGCGCGGCCCCACACTCCGTCCCCGACGCGGCCCCCACCGCCGAGCTGGGCAGGCGCTGGTTCTTCGGGTCGGCTTTCGCCGCCTTCCTGCTGACCTTCCTGCAGGCCCCCGGTCTCACCGTCGCCGACACCAAATACGATCTCGCCGAGAATCCGCTCGGCTTCCTCACCCGCGCCGCCCACCTCTGGAGCAGCCAGGCCCCGATGGGGCAGGTACAGAATCAGGCGTACGGCTATTTCTTCCCGCACGGCGCGTTCTTCGCCCTCGGTGATCTCCTGCAGCTACCCGCCTGGATCACCCAGCGGATCTGGTGGGCGCTGCTGCTGCTCGCCGGTTTCTGGGGCGTGGTCAAACTCTGTGAAACCCTCGGGATCGGCAGTCGCGGCTCGCGGGTCGTCGCGGCCGCCGCATTCGCCCTCTCCCCGCGGGTACTGACCACCGTCGGCTCGATCTCCTCGGAGACCCTGCCGATGATGCTGGCGCCGTGGGTCCTGCTCGCCCCCGCCGCGCTCGGCACCGCCTACCGTCGGCACCGGCGCGGCGGCGCCCGCTCACCCGCGGGCAGCGCCGTGGCGTTGGCGCTGATGGGGGCGGTGAACGCGGTGGCGACGGTGGCCGCTTTCCTGCCCGCGCTGCTGTGGTGGGCGAGTTTCCGTCCCAACCGCACCTGGTGGCGGTTCACCCTGGCCTGGATTCCGCTGCTCGCGCTGGCGGTGGCCTGGTGGGCGGTACCGCTGCTGCTGCTCGGCCGGGTCAGCCCACCGTTTCTCGACTACATCGAATCGTCCGGGGTCACCACACAGTGGGCTTCGCTGGGCGAGGTACTGCGCGGTACCGACAGCTGGACACCGATCGTCTCCCCGGAGCGGATCGCGGGCGCGGTCCTGGTCACCCAGCCCGCCGCGGTGCTGGCCACCGGTCTGGTCGCCGCGGTCGGGATGGCAGGGCTCGCGCTGCCGTCGATGCCGTCCCGTGGGCGGCTGGTGCTGATCCTCTGCGTCGGATTGACCGGCATCTGCGCCGGCTATGTGGGGCAGCTGGGCGGACCGTTCGCCGAACCCATCCGGATCTTCCTCGATTCCGGTGGCGCGCCGCTGCGCAATGTCCACAAACTGGAGCCGCTGATCCGGCTACCGCTGGTGCTGGGCATCGCCCAACTACTGGCCAAGGTGCCGCTACCGGCATCGGTCCGTCCCGAGGTGTGGCGCGCGGCGTTCGCCAATCCGCACCGGGACCGCCGGGTCGCGGTGGCCCTGCTGGTGCTCGCGGCACTGGCACTGTCCAGTTCGCTGGCCTGGACCGGTAAGCTCGCGCCGCGCGGCGCGTACGACAGCGTGCCCGCCTACTGGCAGCAGACCGCGGACTGGTTGCACGACAATGCCGCCGATACCCGCGCGCTGGTCGTACCCGGCGCCCCCTTCGGCAGTCAGGTGTGGGGCCTGACCCGGGACGAGCCGCTGCAGGCCCTGGCCGAATCCCCGTGGGCGGTGCGGGACGCGGTTCCGTTGAACCCGCCCGGCACCATCCGGGCAATGGATTCGGTCCAGCGCCTGATCGCCGACGGCCGCCCGTCCGACGGGCTGGCCGCCGCCCTGCGCGGGCAGGGAATCGGTGTCCTGGTGTTGCGCAACGATCTCGATCCGGACACCTCCCGTTCGACCAGACCGATGCTGGCGCACAGCGCGGTGGAGGGTTCGCCGGGCCTGCACAAGGTCGCCGAGTTCGGGAAGCCGGTGGAAAACGATCCCGGCAGAGACGATTTCGTGGCCGACGCGGATCTGCGACCCGACTACCCCGCGGTGGAGAGCTACCGGGTCGACGTACCGGCCCCGGGCGAACCCGCGGATGTGCGCGGCGGAACCGGTGCGCCCGGACAATTCCCGGGCGCGTACACGGTTCCGCTCGAATCGGTCCCGGTGGTGCAGGGCGGGCCGGAGGTGCTGGAACGTCTGCACCGCGACCCCGCCACCTCGCACGAACCCACGCTGCTGGCCGCCGATGCCGCGGCGGCGGGGCTACCGGCGAGCCCGGTCACGGTGACCGACACCCCGATGAACCGGGAAACCGATTTCGGCAGGGTCGACAACCACAGTTCCGCCCTGCGCGCGCCCGGCGACGCGCGCCATACCCACAACCTGGTTCCCGACTACGACGTACCGGGGGCCGAAACGGTGCAGGGTGGCTGGACCGGCGCGACCATCACCGCATCCGGTTCGGCGGCCGACGCCACGCAGATCGGCGGCGCCGCCCCCGGGAACTCGACAGCGGCCGCGGTCGACGGCGATCCGGCGACCGCCTGGATCAGCAATGCGGGCGAATACGCGCTGGGCCAATGGATCCGGCTCGACCTCGACAAACCGTTCCGATCCGGATTGCTGCGCTTCACCACCACTCCGGCCGCCATCGGCGATCCGGTGAAATGGGTGGAGGTGCGGACGAACAACGGCAGTGTCTCGGCCCGCATCAGCGAACCCGGCGAACCGGTTTCGGTCGCTCTGCCGGTCGGTTCCACCGAATGGGTGAAGATCACCGCGATCCGCACCGAACGCGGCAGCACCGGCGGCCAGTTCGGCATCAGCGAACTCGGCCTGGACGACTACACCGTGCGCGAAGCCCCGGTTCCGGTCGATATCCGGCACCGGACCGTCCTGCCGCCGCCCCCGGCGGGCGCCACCGTCACCGGCTGGGATCTCGGTCAGGAATTCCCCGGTCGCAGCGCATGTTTCGATAGTCCCGACCGCGTCCGCTGTGCGAAAGGGCTGGCGCTGGCACCGGAGGAGCTGGGGCCGTTCGGGCGCACCCTCTCGGTTCCCGAGCCGGTCACCGTCGACCCGGTGCTCATGGTCCGCCCGCGGCAGGGACCCGCGCTGGAGGCGCTGCTCACCGACCCGGCACGGCCGGTGGCACGTGGTGCCTCCGATGTCGGCGACCTGCGGGGTTCCGCGTTCGCCGCGACCGACGGCGATCCGCGCACCAGCTGGACCGCGCCCGAGGACACGGTCCGTGACACGCTGGGGCCCAAACCGTCCCTGACGATCGAACTTCCGGAACCCACGCTGGTGACCGGACTCGAACTGACCCCGTCCCTGGGCGGTCTGCCCGCCGCACCCACCTCGGTCACAGTGAATCTGGGCGACGGTCCGCAGGTCCGCGAACTCGAGGAACCCGACGAGGTCTCCCGGATCGATCTGCATCCCACGGTGACCGACCGGATCGAATTGAACATCCGCAGCTGGGAATCCGTGCTCGACCGGACCGCGCTCGGCTACCACCAGCCGCAGCCGCCCGGGCTCGCCGAGGTCGGTGTCCTGGGACCGCAGTATCCGCCGCCCGCCGCGGCGGACCGCACGGTGACCGTCGGCTGCGATCCCGGACCCACCGTCGCGGTGGGCGGCCGGCTGGTGCACACCAGCGTCACCGCTACGGTGGGCGAACTACGTTCCGGCAACCCGGTTCCCGCTCAGGTCTGTCCCGATCTGCCGCAGGACACCGAGGCGTTCCCAGCCACCGAACCCGGAGCCGTACGGCCGGTCTCCCTCCCGGCGGGCGAGGTCGACGTCCTGGTCGCGCCGACCGAACTGTTCTTCGTCGACCGACTGCGTCTGGTGAACACCCCGCCGGCGGCCCCTACCGCCGGTGCCGGGACCCGGCTGCTGACCCTCCCGCTGAGCACCAACGCCGGCTGGTCGGCCCATACCGCCGACGGCCGCGAACTCCGGCCGATCGTGGTCGACGGCTGGCAGCAGGGCTGGCTGTTACCGGCCGACGCGACCGGCCCGGTCACGATCTCCTTCCCGATCGACAGCTGGTACCGGCTCGCCATCGGTGTCGGACTGCTACTGCTGCTACCCCTCATCGCGCTCGCTGTTCCGCGGGGATCCCGGAACCGCCCGGCCGCACCCACGCCGGGTGTGTGGTCACCGCGGATACTCGCGACGCTCGGTCTGACGGCCGCGGCGACCCTGATCGCCGGGATCACCGGCACCGTGCTCACTGTCGCGGGGCTCGCGGCGCTCCGGTTCCTGCCCCGGATTCCACGCCGCGTCCTCGCGGCGATCGCCGGCACCGGTACCGCTGTCTCGGCGGCCGCGCTGTCGACCGGCCCGTGGCGGATGCCGGGCGGTTATATGGGTGATTCGCTGTGGGTCCAGTTCCCGGCGCTGGTGGCGGTGGTGGCGGTGGGTCTGTCCGCGCTGCCGCGGATCAGGCGGGAGCCGGCAGCGGACGACGCGCCGCCGACCGGATGACCAGGGCCGCGACGAGAGTCGTGGTCACCGCCGCCACCGACGCGACCGTCGCGATCAGCTCGGTCACGCTGTTCGCCAGGGTCAGCACAAGGGTCACCTCCAGTACCAGCCCGGCCCAGGCGAGTCCGGCGAGCGCGGTACGTTTCACCGCGATGGCCGACAGCAGTGCGCCCTGCAGTACCGCCAGGATCGCGCCGTGCAACGCGAACAACCACAGCAATCCCTGAATCGGCGCGTAGTCCTGTCCCGCGAGCAGCGGGGCCAGCGGTGCGGCCACCGCCGCTCCCGCCACCGCGAACACCCCGATCCCGGACAGCACGGCGAGTGCCGACCGGACCGCCGAGCCCGACGAGGCCGGTTGCGCCATCCGCGGATACAGCACCACCCCGACCGCCTGCGGTAACCAGAACGCGATCTTGGTGGCGATGGTGCCCAGGGCGTATCGGCTCGCGTCGGTTTCGTCCAGCACGATCCGGACCACGATGAGATCCGCCGAGGACAGCGCCATCAACGCCGCCTGCACCTGCGCGGCCTGCAGCACCGCGAAAACCCCGGCGAGCCCGGCCGAGACACCCGCCGCACCGTCGGGCACCGACCCGGGGCCGTCCGCCGGTACCGGCGGTACCGGCCGGCCCGCCACCGTCCGGGCGTACACCGCGGCGGCGGCGATACCGCCGGCCGCCGCCCACAGCGCGGGGGTCGCACCGCCACCGCAGGCCAGCACCACGAGCGCCGGCAGCACTTTGGCGATACCGGCGACCCCGAGCACCACGGCCAACCCCCGGAAACGCCCCGCCCCCTGCAGCACTCCCTGCTCTCCGGCCAACACCACGAGCGCGGGCGCCGATCCCAGTGCCGCCGCCGACGCCGCGATCCCGACCTCGAGCACCGCGCTCACCACCGGCACCAGCACCACGACCGCCGCGGCCACCAGCAGCGCGCACCGCAGGCGCAGCGCCCGGAGCGCGGAGATATCGGCCCCGTGTACGAGTTCGCGGGCCACCACGTTCTGCAATGCGAGCGCGGGCACCGCGCACAGCAGCTGCACCGCGAGCAGACTGGCGAATTCGCTGTAACCGGTCACGCCGAGCCAGCGCCCGGCCAGCAGCTGCAGCAGATAGCTCGCGATATTCGCGGTCATCGCCCCCGCGGTCACCAGGGTCATGTCCGCCACGGCGGGGAGACGGCGAACGAACTGCACGTGCGCAAGTGTCCCACCCGGCCCGGCACGGATACCGGTCCGCCCCGCCGCGCCGACCGGACGTAGGGTGACTGGCCGTGAGTGCGCAACGTGCAGGCCGGTGGACGCCGCTGCTCCCGGCCGGTTACAGCCTGCTGCTCACACTCCTCGTCACCGCCCCCCTGCTCCGGCCGGGATACCAGCTGCTCCGCGATGCCGTGAGCACTCCGCGCTCCTACCCGACCGACGCCGCGCTCGGTCTCGGTGACGCCGCCCCACGGGCGGTGCCCCAGGACGGACTGCTGGCCGCGCTCTCCCCGGTGGTCGACGGCGGACTCATCGTGAAGGTCGTCCTGCTGACCGCGCTGTGGGC
>JABFXT010000020.1 GCA_013361595.1 Nocardia sp.
TGTGCACGCACTGCCCCCACTCCGGCAGCGCCCCGGGCATGAAATCGGCGGTCACGCCCTTGTTCGTCGGCTTCCAGGACGCCCCGCCGTCGGCGGTTTGATAGACACCGCCGGTGGATATGGCGACGGCGATCCGCCGGGTATCGGCCGGGTGCGGGATCACCGTGTGCAGTGCGAGCCCGCCGCCACCCGGCATCCATTGTGTCCGGTGTGGATGCTCCCACAGTCCTCTGACCAGTTCGAAGGTCTTCCCACCGTCGGCGGAGCGGAACAGGGCCGAGGGTTCGGCACCCGCGTAGACCACATCGGGTTCGGCCGCGGTCGCGGGCGCGATCTGCCAGACGCCCTGTAGGGCCGCCTCGGTATCGGCGGGGAAGGCCAGTGGGGCGTCGTCCGGTTCGCTCCAGGTCCGGCCGAGATCGTCGCTGGTGACCATGGTCGGGCCGAAATGGCTGTCCAGCACCCCGGCCAGTATTCGTGGTCGCGACCGCCGGGTATCGATCGCCAGCGCCTTCACATCGGCGACGGCGAACCGTGGTGTGCTCACTTCCCAGCTCGCCCGGCCGTCACCGCTGCGGGCCAGGAACAAACCCTTGCGCGTCCCGATTCCGAGGAGAACTTCCATCGCCGACCTCCAGTAGTCACCGCCACGCCGACGCGTGCGAGCGTACTCCGCGACCACGCCGGACATGCCCGAACGCGGTGGGCGCGGCGGTGCGGGACTTCGCAGCAGTGCCGGCGATCAGACGAGACGCGGGCCCTTGGTGGCGGGGTCGAATGTTTCGGCTTGCGGTGCAACGGTTTCCACCTCGGCGGGCACGGTGTCGGCGCCCAGGCCCTTCGCCGCGGCGGTGGTCCGGATCGCGTCCACCACCAGCAGCAACGCCGGTCGCCGCGCCGTATTGGTGCGGTAGGCCAGCGAGACGGTGCGGGTCAGCACATCACCGAGCGCGACGATATCGACCCCGGGCGGTCGTAACGCCAGGCCCAGATCGGAGACGAGCGTGACGCCGAGACCGGACGCCACCATCGCCATCGCGGTCGCCTGTTCCTCCACCTCGTGGTCGATCCGCGGTGCGATGCCGACCGATTGGAACGCCAGCCGGGTGGCATGCCCGAAATGCGACCGTGCGGGCGCGACGATCCAGGGATGCTCGGCCAGTTCGGCCAGTGTCACGCTGGCCGACGGCACCGCGCCGGGCGGCACCGCCGCATAGATCCGCTCCACCGCGATGACCGCCCGCTCCAGACCGCTGTCCCAGGTCATCGGATAGTTCGAGTAGTCCAGAACGAAGGAGAAGTCGAGTGCGCCGTCCCGGACCGCGGCGGCGGTCGACTCCGGCGCGAGTTCCCGCGTGCGTACCGAGATACCGGGATGGGTGCGTGCGAGTGCGGTGAGCGCGTCGGGCAGCAGGCCGGACGCCACCGAGGCCCAGACCCCCGCGGTGAGCTTGGCGGTCACCGTTTCACCGGCGTCCTCGAGTGCCTGGGTCGCGCGCTCGACCGAGGCGAGGATCTCCTCGGCGTGTTCGGCGAGCAACACGCCGAGGTCGGTGAGCTGTAACCGGCGCCCCCGCCGCTCGAACAGCCGGGTGCCCACATCACGTTCCAATTGCGCCAGCTGCTGGGATACCGCCGAGGCGGTGTAGTGCAGCGCCGTCGCGGCCGCGGTGACCGTGCCGCGTCTGTGCAGCTCACGCAACATTCGTAGCCTGGCCAGCGACAAGTCCATGTCAACGAGCCTAGGCGCTCGGTGCCTGCGCGCCCGAGCGTTGTGCAGCAACGCTGAACACTGCCGTCAACGAACCGTAAATGGACGTGCGGTCGGGTACGAATGCAGGCTGGTTGAACCGGAATCGAGCCATCGGCCGGGGACGACGTGGTCCGAGCAGGGGATCACGCGACCCGGCGTTTCTCCGTGGGTGATGGTGTATCCGGCACGAACACGAAGAGGAGGTGGTTCGCCATGACGATGATGCAGGAACCGGCCGGGAGCGCCGCACAGGTTACCGCGCAGACTGTTCCGGCCGTAGCGGCTGTTCCGGACGCACCGGCGGCAGTGGCCCTCACCCCCGCGATCCGTCGTTCCGAGCCGTATATGCGCCTGCAGTGGACGGACTCGATCACGGGCGCGGTCGGCTATCTCGTCGTGCACACACTGCGCGGCGGCCTGGCCACCGGCGGCACGCGGATGCGGTCCGGATGCACGGTGACCGAAGTCGAGGATCTGGCTCGCGGTATGGCCAACAAGACCGCGACCTTCGACCTGCCGATCGGTGGCGCGAAGGGCGGGATCGATTTCGACCCTAAGGATCCCCGTGCCGTCGAGGTGCTGGAACGGTTCTGCGAGGCCATGCGTCCCTGGATCGACTCGCACTGGGTGACCGCCGAGGATCTCGGAGTGCCCCAGCATCTGATCGACGAGGTTTTCGAGAAGCTCGGCCTGGGCCAGAGCTATCACGCCGCGATCCGGCGCGCCGACGACCCGGCCGCCACCCTGGAGCGCGTCCGCCGCGGGCTGAACGCCGCGGTCGAGGGCGGATTCCTGCTCGGTGACGTCATCGGCGGTTACGGGGTGGCCCATGCCTGCCTGGCGGCCGCGGTCTGGTGGGGCCAGGTGCCCGCCGTGACGACGGTCGCCATCCAGGGCGTCGGGACGATGGGCGGGTCGGCCGCCTACTACCTGCACGAGGCCGGAATGAAGGTCACCACCGTGGCCGATGCCGCCGGGACCCTGCACTGCGCCGAGGGTCTCGACATTCCCGCTCTGCTGGACCTGCGCGACGGTTACGGTGAGATCGATCGTTCCCGGCTGCCCGCCGGTATCGAGCAGCTGCCGCGTGCGGCGATCCTGTCCGCCGAGGTGGACATCCTGGTCCCGGCGGCGATCTCCTACGCGATCACGCCCGACAATTCGTTCGATGTCCGGGCCCGGGTCATCGTCGAGGCCGCGAACGCCGCCACCACCCCGGAGGCCGAGGCGATGCTCGCCGCGCGGGGTGTGCCGGTACTGCCGGATTTCGTCGCGAACGCCGGGGCGGTGGCCTGGGCGTGGTGGCTGTTGCTCGGCGAGGTGGACGACACTCCCCAGAATTCGTTCGACCGTCTGCGCACCATCATGCACACCAAGGTCGCGCTGCTGCTGGCTGCCTGGGCCGATCAATCCGTCACCCCGCGCGACACCGGGCATCGATGGGCCGACGAACCGTCGCCGCTGCTCGGCGCGGTCGTCATTCCGTGATGCGTGGACACGATTTCGGAGTACCCGCACCCGGCCGCCGGAAACCCCCGGCGGTCAGGTGTTCACGGGTCGCCTGAGTTCGACCGCCCGGCGCGCGAGCCATTCGAAGTCGTCCCAGAGCTCGGGTGCGTTGCGGTCCCCGCGGTACTTTCCGATCAAGGGTTCCAGTACGTTCCAGCACGTTCGCAGGGAATCGCCCCACGAATCCGCGACGACGTCGGCGGGTATGAACCCACTGCGGCACATGATGCCGACGCAGTCGTAACTGTGACAGACTCTTTCGGCGCGCTGGATCTCCTCGTCCGACCACGCGGTGTGATCGCGGGTGCGCAGCTCGCGCATCACGAGGCGCCGATCCTGGCGCAGTGATTCGCTCTGCAGGATGTCGTAGACCGCTTTGAAAGCGCTGGCATAGCTGGTTTTTCGCATTTCGAAGACCTGCCAGACCACCAGCGCGGCGGCAACGAGCGCGATCGACGCCGTTGCCACACCGGAGACTGCCCCGATCGCGGACGAGTCCATTCGGTACCTCATTTCACCGACCACAAGAACGCCTCGAGCGTAGGAGACCGGGTCCTCGCACTCGGCCGCCGGGTACGTCTGTCGCCTCCGGCCGCCTGGTGAACCATATTCCGCCACAGACGATCTCGTGTCGGCTTCGATGGTGT